>MEKM01000045.1 GCA_001766965.1 Acidobacteria bacterium RIFCSPHIGHO2_01_FULL_67_28
CACCTGCGCGCCGACGGATTTCCAGTCGAGCTCCGCCGGGTCCTTGACCTTGAAGACCTTGAGGGAGCGGCCGTTGACCTTGATGCAGTCTTCGCCCGAGGTCACGTCGGCGTCCAAGTTGCCGAGCACGGAGTCGTACTTGAGCAGGTGGGCGAGCGTTTTGGGGTCGGTGATGTCGTTGACGGCGACGATCTCGATGTCTTTGTCGCCCATGGCGGCGCGGTAGATGTTGCGCCCGATGCGTCCGAAGCCGTTGATGCCGACTTTGATAGCCATTGCGCTAACCTCCGAATGGAAAGACACTCCCCCGCGGCAGATGGCCATCATACCCCGTCAAGCACCCGGGGTCAATTTTTCTTGCAAGACCGGGGCAGCTTCCTCCTGTCGTCCTGAGCGAAGCCCTTCGTCTTCGCTCAGGGCAAGCGAAGGACCTCAATCGGAGCCAGTGGCTTCGTTTGAGATTCCTCGACTCCGCCCTGCCCTTTCATTGTCCCGGTGGCACAGGCCTCTGGCCTGTGGGGGCGCAGGACACCGGCGAGACGCCGGTGCCACCAATGGCACAAAGGGCGGGGCTCCGCTCGGAATGACAGAGTGGTGGCTTCGGACGCTGCATGCGTGGAAGGGAAACCGGTAGAGGTGCGGAAGCGCTAGCGGGGGCGGTCCAGCTCCGTCGGCCAGTTGACCACCAGGGTGAAGGGCACAGTACCGGTTTCGCTGGATGCCACCGTCAAAAAGCGTTGCCCGCCGGCGGCCGCATCCCAATGACGCCCCGGAACGGGCGGCGGAGTCGTCTGCCAGAGCGGCTGCGGGACTCCGATTTCGACGGTTGAACCCAAGAGCTTGACCGGCACCGCGATCACCTTGTCGTCGGGGCCCAAGTAGAAAAGCTCCCGACCGTCGCGCCGCCACTGGGGCCGCGCGCCGCCCGCGGTCGAGACCTGCCACTTGCCGCCCGGGCCCGGGAATGGGACCAAATAGACTTCCTGCCGGCCGGACTCATCCGAGAAGTAGGCCAGCCAGCGCCCGTCCGGAGAAAACTCCGCCCCCAATTCCTCGAATTGTGTCTGCAAGAAGGGGAACGGTTTTCGGTCGCCGAAGAGCGGCAGAATCCAGATGTCATATCTTGTCTTGGCGCCGGGAGCTTGGCGGTTGTAAGCCAAGTAACGGCCATCGGACGACCAGGAGGCCGGCCACTCGCCTGCCTCGGTACCAAGCAGCAATTCCTCCGTGGCAGCCCCAGTGGAAGCTTTCTGATAAATGTCGAATTGGCCGGTACGGGAGGAGGCGAAGGCGATACGGCTGCCGTCGGGAGACCAAACCGGAAGATTCTCTATCGCGGGGTCGAAGGTGAACCGCGTCCGGATGCCCCGCGCCACGTCGTAGAGCCACAGGTCAGCATTTCCCGTCTGCGGGTCGAGAGCGTAGGCCACTGCTCTCGCGCCGTCCGGGGAGAGCCGCGGCACACCGTAGAAGCCGGGGTCGCCCAGCGCCCCGAGTTGCTTTCCCGCACGGTCCAGCCAGAGAAGCTGCGCGGGCCCCGCCGTCGCCCCGCCCAGGTAGACCAGGACCCCATTGTCGGAGACGGAGAAAACTCCTCTTCGGGCAACGCCGTTGAAGCGCACCTGCTCGGCCAAAGGAAACGCCTCTCCGGCGACCTCCAGCGACCCGGCGTCGAAGCGCTGGGCCATGAGCGTGCCCTGGCGCACAAAGAGCAGATATCCCGGAGGGGCGTAAGCCGCGCTGGAATCTTCTCGCAAAACCAGCTTGGGCTCCTTCCCGTCCAGCGATCCGACGTAAATCCCGTTATTTTCCGGGGAGGAAAGGCTGCGGGCGAGATAGAGAAAGTGCCGCCCGTCGGGGAGGAACCAGGGCCAGCGGTGAGTGACTTCCCGCCGCGACTCATCCAACTTGGTGGCCGGGCTGGGCGCGCCGCCCGCGGCGGATACCCGATAAAGCGGACCCGTGCCCGTGGCGGCCGGCCCGAACAGGATGGTTCCTTCGCGGCTCCAGTTGCCTGCGCTCACCTGGGCCACGTCGCAGAGGGTCAGCGCCGGTCCGCCCGAGGCTTCGATCCTTTTCAGCTTGCCATCCGCGTAGAACCCGAGGAAGCGGTTGTCGGGCGACCAGAAGAGATGGAACGCGCTGTCGGTCCCGGCCAGGGGCTGGGCCGAAGGCGAATCGAGCGCCCGCACCCAGATGAGCGCCTTCTCGTTTGCTCCCCGCGACACGAAGGCCAGCCGCCGCCCGTCGGGAGAAACCGCCATGCCAGGAAACACTCCGAGAAACGTCGAATTCTCCGGGGGCAGCACCGAAGAACGAACGACCCGAGACATCTCCCGGGCGCGGCGGGCGTACTGCCGGGCCACGACGCCAACGCCTACAACCGCCAGCAGCGCCACCGCGGCCAATGCCCAGGCCAGCCGCTCGCGGATCTTCCGCCGCGCCACCACCGGCGCCGCCACGCCAGCCTGCGACCCGGCTTCCAACACCCACTGCAATTGCAGCTTCAGGTCGTGGGCGGTCTGCCAGCGCTCGTCTGCGTCTTTGGCGAGGCAGGTCTTCACCACGCGGTCGAGCGCCGGCGGGGTCATGGGCTGGAGCTCGGAGATGGGCGCCGGCTCCTTGTGCAGGATGGCGGCGACCAGGCTCGCCTGGCTCTTACCCTCGAAGGCCTTTCGCCCCGTCGCCATCTCGTACAGCACGGCGCCGAAAGCGAAAATGTCGGAGCGCGCGTCCGCTTCCTCGCCTTCCAACTGCTCCGGAGCCATGTACTGGAAGGTGCCGACAATCTTCCCTTCGCCCGTCAGAGGCTTGCTCTCGGTGGGTCCGGCGGTGAGTCCCTGGCCGGCCGCGGCGGCGGTGGCCTTGGCGAGGCCGAAGTCGAGGAGCTTGGCGCCCGCCTTGGTCAGCATGATGTTGCCGGGCTTGAGGTCGCGGTGGATGACCCCCTGGCGGTGGGCTTTCTCGAGGGCGTCGGCGATTTCGACGCCGGTGCGCAGCACCTGCTCGGCGGGGAGCGCGCCGCGCTCGACCCGCGCCGCCAGCGTCTCGCCTTCCAAATACTCCATCACCAGGTAGTCCACGCCGTCCTGACGGCCGATGTCGTACAGGGAGCAAATGTTGGGATGGTTCAGGCTGGAGATGGCGCGGGCTTCGCGCTCGAAGCGCTGCCGCCGCTCGGGGTCCTGGGCGACGTGGGCAGGCAGAACCTTGAGGGCTACCGTGCGGTCGAGGCGGGTGTCGCGGGCGCGATAGACCTCGCCCATGCCGCCAGCGCCGATGGCGTCGCGGATTTCATAGGGCCCGAGTTTCGCGCCCGGATTCAGCAAGAGATCCCTCGTTGCGCTCGGGATTTCGGCTGGTGGCTCCGACGCCGCCAAAGCGCCTCAACCTCGCTCATCCCTCCGGCCCCGGCCGGAGCAATAACCTCGTACGGCCCTAGCTTTGCGCCCGCAGAAAACGGCATGAGTGGGCGGGATTATAGCAGAGAGTGCGTCAACTGCGGGTGTAGCGGCGACTTTACGTCGCCACGTTCTGGCGGGATAAACCCTTCGACAGGCTCAGGGCAGGCCCGCCGCTACATTCACCAACCCGCTTATTTGAATTCCTTGACTTCGACGACCTGGTCGCCGACGAAGGTGACGAAGGTGACAAAGGGCGGGTTGCCGTAAATCCAGTCTTCGCGCTCGACGCCGTCCTTGGTTTCGCGCACCTTGTTCCCGGGGCGGCCGAGCGCCGCCAGCACCATCTCGCGGTTCATCCCCACCTTGGCCTTCTTTTCCTTGATGGCCTCGCGGAACTCTTCGGGGATGGTCTCGATCCAGGGGATAGCGGCCGAGCGGGTGCTGAAGTCGAGCACCCCGGCCAGCATCTTCTTGACCTCGTCGGGCTTGAGGTCGGGGACGTAGTCAGGGAAGCTCAAGAGAATCCAGGAGCCGATGGGCCGGGTGGGCGGCGCCTGTTCGCCGGGCCCGGGCACGCGCGTGGGCGACGTCACGTCGACCGGGGCGCCGCTCGTCCCGCCCGACACCTGGATGCGCTCGTACCACTTCTTCTTTTTCTTCCCGCCGCCGTTGATCTCGAACAGGATGGAGCTCGTCTTGAACTGGATGGCGGTGACCTGGATGATCTCCCCGGTGTGCACGGCGGCGCCGCGGCGGGCCAGGTCGTCGCGCAGCTTGTCTTCCTTGATGGCGCCCGCGGGCGTCACCACCAGCGCCTCTTCGATCTTCTGGCTGGCGGGCAACGGCTGCTTGCTGGTGGCGTACTCGGAGGAGAGCACGCGGATGATGGCCAGGCGGTTGTCGACGGAAAGCGGCTTGGGTTTGCTGGCTGGCGCCTTCGCCTGGTCGGCCACCGCCAGGCCGGCGACCAGCGCCACGGCCAGAGCCGTGCGGACACAGCCGCCCGCCTTCATCGCTTGCCCCTTCTCTCCCGAGTCCCGAAGCTTCGGGATCGGGACTATCCTAATTCCTTCGCCAGCACGGGCGAAACCCCGAGGCGGCGCGTCCGCCACAGCCACAGCGTCGCCACGACGAACACGCCTGTGGTTAGGACGCTGCCTTCGGGGCCGTAGTTGCCTCCGGTCAGCCAGAGCGGCCCGCCGAGGGCCGTCGCCCAGGGCTGCGCGCCGAGCACGATGCCGCTGACCGGCAGCGAGTAGCCGAAGCCCATCGCGAAGTTCCAGGCGAAGTGGAACCCGATGGGCAGCCACAGCCCGCGCGTCTTCAGGTACATCAACGCCAGGAAGATCCCGACCAGCGCGGTGTTGGCGGTCGAGAGCCAGGTGTGGGCCGGGTTGGAGAGATGCGCCACGCCGAAAAGCGCCGAGAGCCCGAGCACCGGCGCCACCGGCCCCCAGGCCTCCACCAGCCGCTGGAAGGGGTAGCCGCGGAAGAGGACTTCTTCGTTCGCCGCGTTCGGCACGAGCAGGAACAGCGCCCAGGCCAGGGCGCGCAGGGCGGTCCGGAGGTCGAGCTTGGCGCCGGTGAACTCGATCCGCCCGGCCAGCACCAGCGGCGCCACCACCAGCGTCAGCAGCCCCGCGCCGGCGAGCAACCCCAGCGCGAGCTCGCGCCCCCAGCCGGCGTAGAACCACAGCCCCAGCGTGCGGAATGACCTCCGGTCGAAGGCGCGAATGAAAACCCACGAGGCCAGGCAGCCGGCGGCGAGGCCGATGAAGCCGTTGGCGAGCAGCCCTACTTCAAAGTCGGCGCGCGGCCACTCCTCACCCACGAAGTGAATCACCCCGGCGAAGCCGAGGGCGACAAGGGCGCCGTAGCCGAAAACAAAAACCAGCGCGCGCCAGGCCGGGCGCACCCGCCCGTCGGCGGCAAGGAAAAGAAAAACCGGCAGCGCCTTGAGCTTCTCGAGAATCATCGCAGCCGCTCGACCTGCACGCCGCGCCGGGCGAGCTTGAACGGCAGGAGCGTCGCCCCGGCTTTCGCCAAGGCCTGCGCCAGCGCGCCGCGCTTGGCGGGTGCACAAATGAACACAACGCCGCCGCCGCCGCCCGCGCCGCAGACCTTGCCGGCGGCGCCGTAGCGGCGGGCAATCGCGACGAGGCGGTCAATGAACGGGGTGGCGATGGCGGGGGCGTTGCGCCGGCGGGTGTGCCACTCGCGGTCGAGCAGGCGCGTCATCCGAGTCCAGTTGTTGTCCCGCAGCGCTTCGCGCATCGCCGCCGAGGTCGAGGCTATCCCGCTGAAGTTGCGGCGCACGCGCCGGTCACCGTCGAGGTAGCGCTTCAGCACTTCCCAGTTGTTGATGCCGGAGCGGCGGGGCTGGCCGGTGTAGACCAGCACGAGCCGGCGCTCGAGCTCCGCCAGGTTCACCGGCAGCGGCTCGCGCCAGGTGCGCCCCGGGTCGAGGTGAACGGCGCCGACGCCGCCATAGACGGCCGGGTAGTGGTCCTGCTCGCCGGTGGGGACGCCGAGCACACGGGCTTCGATGTCGCGCGAAAAGGCAATCCACTCGTGGGGAGACACCCGCGCTCCCGTGAACTTCGCGAGCGCGGCGCAGATGGCCACGGCCAGGGCGCTCGAGCCGCCCAGGCCCGCCCCGGCGGGTACTTCAGACCACGTGGTCATCTGGAAGCCGCGGCGCGGGGCGAAGTGCTTGACCAGCTCGGCGAGCAGCGGGAGGGAACACCGGCGAGACCCTTCGGCTCCGCTCAGGGCAGGCGCCGGTGCCGCGAGTGCCTGAAGAGAGGAGAATTCTTCGCGGGCGTTCGAGTCGCGCGAGAGGAGAGTGACGCGACGGTGGCGCATCGGTTGCACCACACAGTGGGCGTAGCGGCTGATGGCGGCGTTGACGGTGACCGCGCCGGGATGAAAAAGGTAGAGCGGCCAGATGTCGAGCGTGCCGCCGGCCAGGTCAATCCGCGTGGGCGCGTAGGCGTGGAAACGCATCCCGCTCACGATCTGTTTTTCTGCTTGCTGGCGGCGGGTTGGCCAGCGGGGGGAGGCTCGAAGCAGCGGCGGCAGCGGGCTTCATAGGTGCCGTGGGCGCCGACGACGATGAGCTCGTCGGAGGCCACCAGGCGCTGGGTATGCTTGGCGGGGTTGCCGCAGCGCACGCAGATGGCGAGAAGCTTGGTCACCTCCTCGGCCACGGTCATCAGTTGCGGCACCGGCTCGAAGGGCCGGCCGAGGAAGTCGGTGTCGAGCCCGGCGATGATGACCCGCTTGCCCATGTCGGCGAGCTTCTGGGCGACTTCGACCAGCTCGGCGCCCAGGAACTGCGCTTCGTCAATGCCCACCACTTCCGTGCGCGGGTCCATCTTGTCGAGGACGTCCCGGGCGCCGGAGACGATGTCGGCGGGGATGCGCAGGTCGCTGTGGGAGACGATTTCGCTCTCGGCGTAGCGCTTGTCAATCGCCGGCTTGAAGATCTGCACCCGCTGGCGGGCAATCTCCGCCCGGCGCAGCCGCCGGATCAGCTCCTCGCTCTTGCCGCTGAACATGGGCCCGCAGACGACTTCAATCCAGCCCATGTTGCCTTTGACGATGTCCATCAGGCCGCTCCTCGGAAGGGAGGCATCATAGCACGGGCCGCGCCGAGCGTCTGCGCGCTAGGCTTTCCGCGAGAGCTCTTCCTCCGAGGGCGGGCGCTTGCCGTAGATCTCAAGCAGGTGGGCCTTCAACTCCTCGAAGCTCGCGAACAGCCGGTCCGCGCAGCCGAGAATCCAGCCGCTGATCTCCTCCACGGGCAGCTCCGTGACCAGATAGACGGGGATGCCCTTGCGGTAGGCGGCGGTCAGCTCCGCCTGCGTGCCGGCCCCGCGGGCCGCGTCCTGGTCCCAGTAGCAGATCACGTAGTCGGCCTGGTTCTGGATGCAATCGAGGTCGTAGTGGATGATCTTGCGCACCGCCTGGCGGAAACGGTCGAGGTCGGTGGTCTTCCAGCGGCGGAAGTTCGCCACTTCTTCGTCGGTCAGGTTTTTCTTTTCATCTTCGGCGGGGTCGTAGACCTTGTGGCGCAGCGTTTCTTCGAGGAACGGCTTCAGCGCGCGCCGCCAGCGCTTGCCTTTGTCGCCGGCGAACTCGATGCCGCCGCTTAGGTAAGCCAGCATGCTAACAGGAGCAACCCGTGCCCTAACGCTCTGTCATTCTGAGCGAAGCGAGGAATCTCAATCGAGACAATGCGCTCCGTTTGAGATTCTTCGTCGGCCGTACGGCCTCCTCAGAATGACAGGCTCTTTCACTCCGGCTTGGGTGGAGCGAACTCGACGAGCTTTACTTTCTCCAGGTCGCGCAGGATGCGCTCGACGGCGCCGTCGGGGACGTCGCCGAACTCGGCCCGCACCGCGTCTTCGATTTCGGCGAGCGAGCGCTTACCGTCGGTGAAGTTCAAGGTCTCATAGACCAGGATGTCCCAGTGCGGGATCTTCTGCGACTGCTCCTCCCACCAGGCGTGATCGGCGCCGAGCTGCTCCAAAAACCAGGTCGAAGCGTACGAATCCGCCAGCGGCCCGAGAAACGACCGGCGGGGTATCGTTTGCTTCCTGGCCGGGCGTCGCCCCTGCCATTGGCCGGTGAAGGTTTCAAACATCCGAGCCATGTTGCCGAATTCCATTGACAAGAAGTCGAGCTGACGCGACGCGCCCGGCGTAAGCAGGACCTCGACGGAGCGCACCGTCCGCTCCGCCTGGCTGGCCCGCCGCCAAAGCTCTTGCGGGCTTCCCTCGATCATGCCGGGGCTGATCCCCATACGGGACTCCACTTGGGGTTCCTGCGGTTCAGCAAACCGCAAAGGGCCGGGCCGAGCCTTGGGCACCCGGCGGAAGAATTCGCCGCGCTGGTTGGCGGCGATGCGCAGGGCAAGCTCCAACGCCTGTTCGTCGTCAGCCGTGGCGAGCCAGAGGGTGGCGGCGGTGGAGAGGACGCCGACGCGCTTGAGCGTGGTGGGGTCCACCTTGTCGGGGGTGTCTTCGCTGGTGTGGTGGGTCCAGTCGGGCCAGTGGCCGAGCATCAGGGCCGGCACGCCCACCATGCCGTCGTTGAACATGTCGTGGTCGCTGCCGGGGTCGTAGGGCGTCATCTCGTAGTGGAAGAGGTTTTTCGTGCCCGCGGGGTCGGTCAAGTTGGCGGCGGCCGTCTGCGCGGCGACGTTTTCGACGAGATCGTTCAGGAAGGACGGCAGCGAGTCGGGCGTGCGGGTGATGCGCAGGCGGGAGTTGGTCTGGTAGATGTCTTCGCCGACCATGTCGAGGTTGAGGACGGCGATAGCGCGCTCCTTGATGTCGCGGTGCTTGTCGAGCCAGGCGATGGTGCCGGAGTGCTCCGGCACCCACATCAGGCGAATGGTGCGGCGCAGCGTGACCTTCTTTTCGTCAATCAGCTTCTTCAGCGTCCGCGCCACCTCTATCAATGCCGCGGAGCCGG
>MEKM01000046.1 GCA_001766965.1 Acidobacteria bacterium RIFCSPHIGHO2_01_FULL_67_28
CGTTGGGCACAGCTTGGGTGTGTTCTGCTGCTGGCCGCGGCGCTCCCGGGACAGCAGGCCGGCCGTTGGGCACAGCTTGGGTGTGTTCTGCTGCTGGCCGCGGCGCTCCCGGGACAGCAGGCCGGCGGGCCGGCGGTGGCCGAGTGGGCGCCCGACGGGAAGATTCTCATCGCCGCCAACGGCCTGCTGGCCCGCTTCGAGCTGGAAGGCGGCGAAGACAGTTTGCTCGACCGCCGCGTCGAGGCCTTTGCCTTCAGTCCGGATGGCGCGCGCCTGGCGGTGGGTGGAGTCGGTCGGCTTGAGTTCCGCAGCTACCCGGACTTTGCCGGGCTGGGCGCGCCGCCGCTGCCCGGTCCGACCGTAGTCACCGCGCTGGCTTGGTCGTCCGATGGCGCCACGCTTGCCGCCGGCACCGCCGCCGGGCACATCCTGCTGTGGGACACGCAGGACAACGAGTTGTGGGCGGACTTGAACGTGGAGCCCGCGAGCGGAGTCGAGCGGCTGCGCTTTTCCGCCGACGCTCGGCGCCTGCTCACCGTCTTCGCCGACGGCCGCGCCATCCTCTGGGACCTCGAGCGGCGCGAAGAAGTCCACCGCTACGCCCCGCCGCGGGATGAGAAGGCAGAGCCCGGAACCGCGACGGAGCTCGAGGACTTGAGCGCCGACGGGCGGCTCGTGCTGGCGACGCGCACCCCCGAGCAAGGCGAGCCGGAGGTGCTCCTGCTCGATGACCGCGGCGCGGTCGAGTGGAAGCGCGCCGGCTACGGGGTGGAGTTCACGCGGGACGCCGCCGGGGTGCTGGCGCTGGTCGCGCCCTTCCGCCTCGCCGCGCTCTATCAGACGAGCGACGCGGCCCCGCTGCGCGTCTTCGAGCCGCCCGAGGCCGTGCGCACGCTGTACCTGGTGCGCCAGAGCCCGGACGGGAAGCTCCTGCTCGGGGTGGGCGAAGACCACCAGGGGCAGGTGCTCGTCGTGTGGGATTTCGCGACCGGCGCAGTCCTCAAGACCCGCCGGTAGGTTTGACTGTCATTCCGAGCGCAGCGAGGAATCTCTTCGTGCGGCATAGAAGAGATCCCTCGCCCTCTGGGCTCGGGATGACAAGCGGCGAACCGGGGCGCGGTCAATTGAAGCCTGCCCTTTCCCACTTCGCCAGCGTGTCCTTGACGAGCGCGGCCACGCACGCCACCACGCGGCGGTAGTACTCGTCGGCTTTCTTCTGGTCGAAGTCCGCCGGCGCGCTTCCTTTCGGGTAAAGCATGATGGAAGACGGCGCCGGAGTGGCCGCCCAGGCGCCCGGGGCGGGGTTCGGTGTCGCAGTGATTTCCGCTAGGCGCTCTTTTTTCACCAGCCGCGGGTTGATGGCCTGGATGAAGGCGGTCTCGTTTTCGCCCGCGTGCCCGCCGGGGTTGCCGAAGACTTCTTGGGCGGCCTCCGGGCAGGCGGCCCACCAGTTGACGACCAGCATGTTTACCCCGCGCGCCAGCGCCACTTCCTGCGCCACCCGCTGCAAGACTTCCGTCTGCGGGCCGCCGTGGCCGTTGATGATGATGATGTTCCGGAAGCCGTTCTTGGCCAATCCTTCGAGCACGGCGTGCACGTAGGCGGCGTAGACCTCGGCGGGGATGTGCAGCGCCCCCGGGTAAGGCGCCATCGAGCCGGTCACCCCGTACGCGATGTGCGGGGCGATGAGGGCGTTGACCTCGCCGGCAATGGCCTCGGCGATTCGGACCGGGGCGAGGTTGTCGGCGCCGTTGTTGATCACCCCGTGCGGCTCGAGCGTGCCCGTGGTCAGCAGCACGGTCTTCACTTTCGCCGGCACGAGCTCCCGGAACTCCAGCCAGTTCAGCTCGTCCATCTTCCGGCTCGGCGGCTCCTGCGCCGACGCAGAGAGGCAAAGAAGCAAGGAGGCAAGGAAGGCGGCTGTCAGTTTCATCACTCGTTCCCCTTTTATGGTTTCAGGTGCCAGAGGAGATAGAACATCACGAAGATACCGAGTACCAGGGCGAAGAGAAAGATCAACGCCCGGCGGGTGGAAGGCGGCGCGGCGGGCAGGCGCACGTCGGCAACGAAGCCCGCCTCAAAGCTCGCGTCCCGGACGTAGGTGCACTCGACCACTTCCACATCCGGCACCACGCGGCCGTCCTCGAGGATGACCTCGACGACTTGCACGCCGCTCTCCGCGCCGGGCATTTGCCGGAGTTTCTGCTGAATCGCCAGCGGCAGCTCGTCCATGGCTGTCACAAAACCGGAATGGCTAACTACAACCCAGCAACGTAGACTCTACCTTTTTCAGCACGGCCGTAATATCACGGACACCATCCAGCTCCCAGAGGGTATCGCGCAGAACTAGCCGCCAAGCATTCTCTCGCTTGCGATGCTGCGCAAGCTTTGCGATTGCTTGTACAGGAATAATGCACCCTCGAAGAACCGAAAAGTCCTCCGCGAATATGACACCCACGAGAAAATCAAAGGGCCGTTCGGCTTCGTCGAGTCCGCGGATAAAGCTGAGTTGGCGCGACTTGTTGTCTGCGGTGGGCCGGCGACCCTTTATTTGATAGCGGTTGCCTTGTCGGTCGACCGCATCATACCCCTTTGTAGATTTCCCCGACAGTTTGAGACCGAGCGCCTCGACGACCAAGAGTTCAGCAATGTCCGCGACAGGATTGTTCTTGCTCCTCACCAAACTGCGGCGGCGCAGTTCATCCAGAGCTTGGGTGTAAAGGACGAGTATTTGCCTTGGAGACATGCGACTAAGTTTGGAGGAAAGAGCCTCGTCATTCATATGGCTGACTGTGAAAGGTGTTCTGGCTGGCAGGCGCCGTACGGCTCGGCCAGATACCCCCGCAAGCGGGCGTCAACGTCGGAGAGCTGCCACAGCCGCCGCCCGCACTTCCCGCACCGCCACATCAGCCGCGCGCTGTGGACTCGATTCATCTTGTTTCCCCGACTTGTATTTCTATCTATCTGCTACCGGTTGACCCCGGCCGCCTAGCTCGTAAGGAAGCGGACCATCTCCGCGGACTGGTCTTGCCCCGGCCGGACTCGAATGACAGCTGCGAAAGGGTGCCTCCCGGCTTCTTTTCGAATCTCTTGCCACTTATTAGCAAGAAACCACGCGGCTCCGGAAGTTGCCCATTCTCCTATTCCGGCACACGCAAACCATACGCGATTGGGGAACTGGGAGGGGCGAATCTTCAGAATCAGTCCGTAGTCAAAGCCTGGCTCAAACTCAATCAGGCGCTGTCCATTTGAGCGAGCAACGAACTGGTGATTTTGGTGGTCGAAAAGCGCAAGCGTGTTCCCGCTATTCGACTGACAGTCGTCAGTTTTAAAATTCGACCGTGGTCCTCCAAATGACACAAAGTCCAAGTCAAGAATGGCTCGAGTTTCGGCGTCCGATCTGACCACGGGAGTCTTCCGGACAATCGCACCAATACTACCGCTCAAGTAACTGGCGCCGCGAACCTCGGAGATGGGAACAGGGGTGCTCATCGAGAATCTGGCGTTGGGGTCTCCCCTTGGCTTCATGTAGGGATATGTTTCTGAAGGGGAGCGAAGCGCCAGTTCAGCATAGATAAGGGCGAAGCCGTCCTCGCTTACGCCGCTCCCGAAAACTTGTTTGAATTGCCACGCGGTCACTTTTCGGCGAACCCAGGACCAAAGCAATAAAGCTATCCCTGCCAAGATTCCGCCAACTGTATTCAGTGCGAGGGCACCCCAGGGGAGCGAAGCTAGCTTCTGCATGAGAACACATACGACGCCTTTCACAGTGTCCTCCCTAAGCTGTCCCGCCGCCCATCATCTGGCGGGCAGCAAGGATGGTGTTCACGTGGATTTGCACGGTGTCTTGAACGCGCCGGGCATAGCCTCCCGCAAAGGTGACGGCAATCGGGATGCGGCGCGAGCGGGCGGCGGCGAGCACGATGCGGTCGCGCTCCTTTAGGCCTTCAAGCGTCAGGGCCAGGCCGCCGAGCTGGTCTTCCATATAAGGATCAGCACCTGCAAGGTAATAGATCAAATCGGGCTTCTCGGTAGGGGTTCTCTCGCTCCCGCTCGGGATAAACTCTGCCGGCGAGGATCTTCGGCCAACCAGAGCGGCCGGCGCGCGTTTGGGCGCGGCTTTAGCGAATCTGTCAAAGGCTTGGTCGAGCGCGTCACGCAAGAGCCGCAGGTAGGTCTCGTCGCTGGTGAAGTCGGGCAGGCCGACGTCCAGGTCCGAGGGCGGCTTGGGGTAAGGGTAGTTGTTCTCCTGGTGCAGAGAGAGCGTAAACACGCTCGGGTCGCCGCCGAAGATGGCGGCGGTGCCGTTGCCGTGGTGGACGTCGAGGTCCACGACCAGCGCCGTCGCCACCGCGCCCCGGGCTTGCAGCGCGCGGATCGCCACCGCCACGTCGTGGATGGCGCAGAAGCCCTCGCCGTGGTCGGGGAAGGCGTGGTGGAAGCCGCCACCGAAGTTGAAGGCGCAGCCGTCCGCGAGCGCGCGCTCGGCCGCCAGCGTCGAGCCGCCCGCCGACAGCCACACGGCGCGCACGAACTGCGGCGAGTAGGGCACCTCCAGCCGCAGGACCTCCGCGGGCGAAAGCTTCCCGGTCTTGAGCTTCCGCACCCACTCCTGGCTGTGGACGAGCAGGATGTCTTCGTCGGGCGCGGGCTGCGGCTCGAGGAAGTCTTCCGGCGCGGCGATCTTCTCGGCCAGGCACTTCTCCCGGATGAGCTTGTACTTCACCGCCGGGAAGACGTGCGCGCCCAGGTTCAGGTCGTACCCGTCCGAGTAGATGAGCTTGAAGGGGAGCACAGGGAGATTCTAAGACGAAACTCGAAAAGCGAAAAACGAAACTCGCTCCTAGGTATCGCTGGAGGGTAGCGGCGAGGAATCCCGCAGTTTGGGATTCTTCGTCGGCAGTTGGGAAAAAAACCGGCGACGAGGGCGTCAGCCCTCGTCGCCGCTACCGGGACAGGGTCGGGTCGCGGTAGAATAGGCGGTTGCGGAGCAGCGGATGAAGGCGCGCGTTTACGTCACCCTGAAGCGGACGGTGCTCGACCCGCAGGGGCAGACCATCCAGCAGGCGCTCGCCGGACTGGGCTACCAGAGCATCAAAGAGGTGCGGCAGGGGAAGGTGTTCGAGATTCAGCTCAACGGCATTTCCAAGGAGCAAGCCCGCGCGCAGGTCGAAAAAGTGGCCCGCGACGTGCTCACCAACCCCGTGATCGAAGAGTTCCGCTACGAGCTAGAAGAGTAACCACGGATGCACACGGATACACACGGATTACCTCCGGCGGGCGAACCCCAGGCCCCCTCTCGAGATGAACCGCAGAGCAGATGGCGGCGTCTGCTTCATGAATCCATTGATAATTTGGCATGGGCTGTCGGGCTAAGCCTTTTACTTGTAGGTTTCATCTTTGAACCGCAGTGGCGAGCCTTCGCGGAAATAGAAAGCATGTGGAAGTATCCGATTGCGATCGGCGTCACGCTGGCTCTTTTGTTCTTGCTGTGGCGGTTTTTCGTCCTGTTGCGCGAATGGTCGCGCCGGTGAGATTGCGCTGACATGTGCGGAATCGTAGGCTATATCGGCAAGAAGCCCGTCGTGCCGGTGCTGCTCGAGGGCCTGAAGCGGCTCGAGTACCGCGGCTACGACTCGGCCGGCATCGCCGTGGTGGGCGAGAACGGCAACCTCCACATCCGCCGCTGCCAGGGCAAGCTCCGGAACCTCGAAGAGACCATCCGCCTCCAGCCGCTCGACGGCCTCTACGGCATCGGCCACACCCGCTGGGCCACCCACGGCCGCCCCACCGAAGAAAACGCCCACCCGCACCGCGACTGTAAGGGCGACATCGTCGTCGTCCACAACGGCATCATCGAGAACTACCTGGCGCTGAAAGAAAAGCTCGCCGCCGAAGGCCACCGCTTCATCACCGAGACCGACACCGAAGTCGTCGCCCACCTGGTGGAGAAGCACCACAGCCAGGACGGCCGGCCGCTCGAGGAAGCCGTGCGCCGCGCCGTGGGGGAGTTGACCGGCGTCTTCGCCCTGGCGATTCTCTCTACGCGCGACCCGAACAAGATTGTCGCCGTGCGCAGCGGGCCGCCGGCGGTCATCGGCCTGGGCAAGGACGAATACTTCGTCGCCTCCGACATCCCGGCGATTCTCTACCACACCCGCGATGTTTTCTTTTTGGCCGACGGCGAGCTGGCCGTCTTGACCCCCGACGGCGTGCGCCTGATGGACTTCGCTGGCCACGCCGTCCAGCGCGACATCCAGCACATCACCTGGGACCCCATCCAGGCCGAAAAGGGCGGCTTCAAGCACTTCATGCTGAAAGAAATCTTCGAGCAGCCGCGCGCTGTGCGCGACACCCTGCTCGGGCGGGTCTCGCGCGAGACCGGCAAGGTTTACCTCGGCGAGGAGATGGAGCTCGCCGACGAAGACTTCCGGCGTTTCCGCGAAGTCAAGATCGTTGCCTGCGGGACCTCCTGGCACGCGGCGCTGGCCGGCAAGTACATGATCGAGCGGCTGGCGCGCCTGCCGGTGGAGGTGGACTACGGGTCGGAGTACCGCTACCGCGACCCTATCATCGACGCCGGCTCGCTCACCGTCCTCATCAGCCAGTCGGGCGAAACCGCCGACACCATCGCCGCCCAGCGCGAGGCCAAGCAAAAAGGCTCGAAGACGCTGGCCATTTCCAACGTCGTCGGCTCCATGATTCCCCGCGAGGCCAGCGGGACGATTTACACCCACGCCGGGCCGGAGATCGGCGTGGCTTCGACGAAAACCTTCTCGACCCAGCTTGCCGCGCTATTCGTCCTGGCGCTCTACCTCGCCCAGACGCGCGGCCGGCTCACCCCGGAGCAGTCCAAGCCGCTCATCGCAGAGCTGCTGAAAATCCCCGGCAAGCTCGAAGCCATCCTCCAGCGCGACGAAGAGCTCGAAGAGCTCGGCCGGCTTTTCTTCCGCAGCCACGATTTCCTCTTCCTCGGCCGCGGCATCCACTACCCGCTGGCGCTCGAGGGCGCGCTCAAGCTCAAGGAGATTTCCTACATCCACGCCGAAGGCTACCCGGCCGGGGAAATGAAGCACGGGCCGAACGCTTTGATCGACCCGAACCTGCCGGTGGTGGTGCTGGCCACGCGCGACCCGAACGACCACGAGTCGGTCACGCGTTACGAGAAGACCGTCAGCAACATCCGCGAAGTCAAAGCCCGCGACGGCGTGGTCATCGCCCTCGTCACCGAGGGCGACACCGAGGCCCGCGCCGCCGCCGACCACGTCTTCGAGCTGCCGCCCACTTCCGAGCTGCTTGCGCCGCTGCTCGAGGCCGTGCCCCTGCAACTGCTCGCCTACCACATCGCCGTCCGCCGCGGCTGCGACGTCGACCAGCCCCGCAACCTCGCCAAGTCGGTCACGGTCGAATAGCCCGCCTGCTGCGATGAAGCTTGCGCGCCTCCTAATCGGTTTTGCCCTGACACTTGTTGTCGCCGCCACCGCGCCGGCGCAGTCGGGCAGGGATCTGCGCCTCGCGTTGACCGGCGACTCCATCCTGACCCAGCGGCTGTCGGTCTATGAGGAGCCGGAGTACCTCCGTCTGGTCGCCCTCATCCGCGACGCTGACGCTGCCTTCACCAACTGCGAGATGCTCTTCCACAACTACGAAGCCCCGGCCGCGCCGCTTTCGGGTGGCACCTGGATGGCGGCTCCGCCCGGGCTGGCGCGCGAGTTCGCGTGGATGGGATTCGATCTGGTCTCGACGGCGAACAATCACGCCTTCGACTACGGCGCCGAAGGCCTTGCGAACACGTTGAAAGCGCTGGCCGAGGCCGGCCTGGCCGCCGCCGGCACGGGCGAAAACCTGGCTCGCGCCCGCGCCCCCGCTTACTTCGAAACCCGCAATGGGCGCGTGGCCCTGGTAGCGGCGGCTTCGACCTTCCCCGCAATCGCTCCGGCCGGCGAGCAGCGCCAAGACCTGCGCGGGCGTCCCGGCGTCAGTCCCTTGCGCCATGGTGCCATCTACTACTTGGACGCGGAAAACTTCGCGGCGCTCGCGGGGCTGAAACGCGCGCTCGGAATGAACGACGAGGGAGAAACGGCCGATCGGCTGGAGTTTCTGGGTGAAGAGTTTCGCCTGGGCGAGCCGCCGCGAGTCGAAACCCGGGCCGACACGGACGACCTGGCGGAAATCGCGGCCGCGGTGCGGGAAGCACGGCGGCAAGCCGACTGGGTCATCGTCTCGCTGCACGCCCACGAATCGGGAGAAAGCCACGAGCTCCCGGCGGACTTTGTCGTCGCCTTCGCCCGCGCCATGGTGGAGGCGGGGGCCGACGTCGTCGTCGGCCACGGACCGCATCGGCTGCGCGGCATCGAGATCTACAAGGGCCGGCCGATTTTTTACAGCCTGGGCAATTTTGTTTTTCAGAACGAAACCGTGGCGTTCTTGCCGGCGGAGATGTACCGGCAGTACGGGTTGGAGTCCCACCGCGGCCCCGCCGACCTCTACGACGCCCGCACTGAAAACGACCGCGTCGGCTTCCCGGCGCACCCGGTCTACTGGGAAAGCGTCGCCGCCGAAGTGCTCTTTGCCGGCGGGCGGCTGGAGGAAGTGCGGCTCTATCCCATCGTTCTCGGCCACGGCCAACCCCGCCCGCAGCGCGGCCGTCCGGTGCTCGCCACCGGCGCCCAGGGCGAGGAAATTCTGGGCCGGCTGGCGGAGCTCTCGAAGCCCTTCGGAACCGCGGTGGACGTCCGCGACGGCGTGGGCCGGGTCCGCCTCCCGTCGCGGTAGCCGGCTAGGCGGGGAGAGGGAGAGGCAGGCCGGAGGGGCGCTCCTCGCGCACGAACTCCACTTCATCGAATTCCGCCGCGATGCCGACTAGCG
>MEKM01000047.1 GCA_001766965.1 Acidobacteria bacterium RIFCSPHIGHO2_01_FULL_67_28
GCCGAAGCCATTTGTATGAGTTGGTCCGTAGGTTACTCAATCGGCTGCAGTCTCTCCACTACCTTTGGATCTGCCGAAAACACACCTTAAGGACCCAACGACATCCTGGAATTGGCTGCGTGGGGAAAGCAGGCGAGTTATCTCCCCTATCTCTGCCGTGTGCGGCTCTCGTCCTTTCCGGCCTGGGACTCAAGCCGAGACAGGCGCTTGCGTGCCAGCGCCGAAGTGGGCAGCAGCTCGCGCGGCTCTTCCTTTTGCGGTTCGGCTTTGCGATAGGCGGCAACGGCGGCTTCGTTTTCGCCGTATTGCTCAGCAATGCGGCCGAAGACGTACCAGAAGGCGGGCGTGGGCTCCTCCATACCGGCGACGGCCATGGCGTGGAGTATTACCTGGAGGGCATCGTGGGTGCGACCGACCTCGGCATAGAGGCACGCGAGCGTGTGCAGAATGTCGGCGGCCTGGTTCTCGCTCATACGCACAGCCTGTTGTGCGACTTCGACAGCTTCCCCAGTCATCGCTTCTTCGAAGAGAGATTGCCAGGCCAGACTGTTGTAGTCGCCTGCTTGGGCCTTGCCTAGGTCGATGAGGCGCTGGTGGTAGCGGCGCGCCTCGGCGAAACGGTGGCGCCGCTGGGCCAGGTCAGCCAGCACACGCAAGGCTTGGTCGTCATCGGGCAGGCGCTGGAGGCGCTGCTGTGCGAGCTGCTCGGCTTCTTCGATGCGACCCAGCAGCGTAAGGGCGCCCCCCGCGACCTGAAAGGCGCGCCAGGAATCCGGCTGGCTGGCGAGGAGTCGCTGGCCGAGAGCGAACAAGTCTTCGTAGCGCTCCAACGCGAAGAACGCCGGCGTGAGCGCCAGGTCGAAGCGCTGGCGGTCGGCCTCGCTGGCCGCCCTCTCGCGGCCTTCGAGCAGAATGGGCATGGCGTCGAGCGCCGTGTCCTTCATTTCAGCCATCAGCGCCGCGGCTGCGTAACGGGTTGTTTCGGGGCTGGCCTCGGCACCTTTGGTCCAGAAGCGGGGGAATGCAAAGCCGGCGAAGGGGTCATCGCCGCCGCCCAGCGGTCGTTCGTCGCGCGCCCAGTCTAGAAGTTGGCGGGCGCCAGCAAGATTGCCAGATTCAGCGCGGCGCAGAGCCTCTCTGCCCAGAAAACCTAGGCTGGGCGTCGAGCCAAGCAGGCGATAGGCGCCTTCTTCTTTGACGACAAAATAGACGGTGCTCGTGGGCCCGGTGGGCAGGCCGCTCTGCGGGCGGATGCGGTAGGCAAGGGCGTCATCACCTTCAGTACCGAGCCGCAGTAGGCTCAGCGCGATGTCCACCATGATTTCCGGCGAGATGCCTCCACGGAATGCAAGGAAACGCATCTGGCGGCCGCTTGCCTCGAGTTCCTGCAAGCTCTCCTCCGTCGTCGTTTTTCCGGCATCGCGAACAAACAGGGTCAGCAGGTCGCGGGCAGACTTGCCAAGAAAGATGTCACGCATCAGGTGTTTGACCACGCTCCGCGGGTCGTCTTCGGGCAGCGCGATCTCTTCATAACGCTGCACGCCGCGGAAGAGTTCGGCCTGTTGCAATGCCTGTGCGGGGTTTGGCGCTCCTTGGGATCCCGCCGCCAGCAACTCCGCTGCCTGTGGATAGAGGCGGAGCTTCTTGAGCATGTCGCCGGCCTCGAGCAGAGCTTTGCGGCGCCCTTCGATGTTGGTCAAGAGCATCGAGGCCTCGCGCAGGGCCGCCGGCGCGCCTTCGCTGGCTGCCACCGCGGCCAAGTAGAGATAGCTGAGTCGCGCTGGGAAGCGGTGCGACCGGAGGAACTGCTTGAGCTCATCGTAGCGGCCCGCCCAGAGGAGCGCAATCGGCAGGTTATTGAAGAGTGGATTGTCAATCTCGACCTCGCCGAGCGCCTGGTACTCGGCGATGGCTTGATCGAGGCGCGCCCCGGCGCCATAACGGATACCCTCCGGGTTGTGCTCGAGCAGAATAGCCAGATCGGCGCGGGCGACACGGTCGCCCGGGTTGAGCTCCAGTGCGCGCCGGTAGGCGGCGATGGCGCCCACAATGTCGAAGCCTTTGGCGAAGCGCCGCCCGATCATGTCGTGCTGGAGGATCCATCCCAGTGTGCGCTGGCCGATAACCGACGTGAGCTGCAGCTCGATGGCACGGCGCGCTTCGCCGCGACCCGCCTCGCCCAGCCCGCCCGCAAGCAAGGCGCGGGCGATCTGCGTGCGGTGGATGGCCTCGCTCGGATGCAGCGACGCCAACCGACGAAACTCAGCCAGCGCTTCGCGGATGCGTCCGGCCTCGAGGTGCGTTTCTCCCACGTTTTCAAAGCGCACAAAGATGGGTTCGGCCTTCATGAGCTCGCGGATACCGCGGCGCAGGCCTTCGGCCTCCACAGCATTGAAGTGCCCTTTGCTGGTATCGAAGCGCAGCATGGCTGTCACGACACTGTCGTCGGTTTGGCGGAACTCTTTGACGAGGATCGCCGGCCCGAAGCGCACTTCTCCGCCCTCGGGCAGCGGGCGCGGGCGGAAGCCGACGGGCGGGACGATACGATAACGCCACTCGGTGACGTACGGCTCGGACAGCACAATGCCCGCGGCGGCCGAAAGCGCGGGTGCGGTCGGGGTTTGCTGACTTTCTCCTTCCTCGTCCCTCAGTTCGTTCGGCAGACGATAAGTAAGGGGCGGCAGCAGGATTGCCGCGCCGGCCTCGGACAACTCCGTCCCGGCGCGCTTGACGCCGGTCGCCTTGAAACGGAGGCGGAAAGGTCGCGAGAGGTCGTGCGGGTCGGTAAACTCGATATCGGTCACGTCCTCGGCCAGGTAGACATCTGCGGCGTAATCCTTGAGCCCTTTACGGTTCTGCTCCTGCGTGGCCTGCGCGTAGCTCGAGCGGTAGAAGAGTTCGGGTGCGCCCCAGAACTCCGTGGTCTCCACCACTTGCGCAGGGCCCTCGTCGGAGAGAAAGAACTCGCGCGTCTCCACGATGCGGTTGTCGGCCGGCGTGGCCGCCGGGGTACGCACCAGCTCGCGCGTGCCCGGCGTGGCGACAAGCGCCAGCCGGTCTTGGTCAGGCACCGGCAGCTGGTTAGGGCGCACGAACTCGTGTGTCGTGTCCACCCAGACGGGCGGTGAGCCCGGGATGTAGACGATGGTGTGGTCGAAGCTGCCCAAACCGGGGAGCTCCGGCTCGAGGTCAGGGCCGGGGCCGGTGTTCAGGAGTGCGATATGAGCGTCAATGCCCACCGCGCGCAGCAGTGCGATCAAGAGCGTGGCCTGGTCTTTGCAGTCGCCGTACTTTCGCTGAAGGGTTTCTGCAGGAGTGCGCGGCACGATAGCGGCTCGGCCGAACTCGACGGCGGTATAGCGCACATCGCGCTGCAACCGCTCGAGCAACCGCGCGATCTTTTCATCGCGCGTCCGGACGCCGCGTGTCGCGTCACGTGCCACCGCTTCGACGTTCGCCGCCGCGATCTGTTCATCCACCTCGTGCGCGTAGGCGGCCGCCACTGCTGCCCAGGATCTCCCGGTCGAGAAGGCGACGTATCGTTGCCGCGGGACGTCGGCCGGCAGCAATGAACTCATGGTCGCCAATGGCTCAAGCCGCCCGCTCACGAATGTCCATCGCATGCGCCCGTCCGCCTCGCTGTGAGCTGGCTCGACCCCCAACAGGAGCCGTGTCACGGTGCGCAGCGGCAGCGACACCGGCGCGTCCAAGACCAGGCGGGTCTCGAGCACCGGCACCGAGGCACCAAAAACAAAATAGCCAACCCTTCCCGCCTGGAAGAATGGCGCCATGTCGCGAGTCATGATCTGCACTTCCACGACGGCACCCGGGGCCACCGCTGGCAGCGGCCCGCGCAGCACACGGGTGTCCACGAACGTGTGGGGCTGTGACTGTGCCAAGGGGAACTCGCCAACCGTGCTGGGGTCGAGCCAGTGCTCGGCGCCCTCGGGGGTGATGACGCGTGCGCGAATCTCAGGTCGGCCCTCGTACCATGGCTCCCAAGCCACTTGCGTGGTGGACCAGCCCTCCACGCCCCGTGCGGTGAGAATTCGATAGACCATTCGCCAGGTATGGGTGTTGCGGCCGTCGGCTTCTATCGTGCGGTGGGCTTCCTCGAGCAGCACGACCACGTCCACCCTTTCGTCCGCCGTAGCCTTGACGGCCGCGTCGAGCAACACCGTCGGCGCCGCTGAAAACGCTGGCCCCAACCAAGGCTTCTCTGTTTGGGTAGCTCCCGGGAAGGGCACAAGCGCGGTAAGGGAGAGTAAGACCAGCAAGCGAATGGGTCGCATGCCTACGCTCTTCATCTTCACCCTCCTGAATCAGCTTCACCCTCGGGCAGAATCACGCCTTCCAGTGCCTCGCTTGAGTTAGATGGGAAGTTTCCCAGAACTTAGGATAGAACTCGAGGCATTTGAAACTGATTCTGCTTCTTCTGCGCCTGCGACGTCAATACCAACCCGAAATCACAGCGGTCATTGCCCCAAACCCACAGCCTTTGATACGCGCCAACGGACCGGCGCCGCTCCACTGCTGGGCCGAAACCATTTCCTTTTGCCAGGCGGGCCGAAATCACAGAGTATGGGCAATCGCTGCTTAGGTGGGGAGTCGGGCGGCGCGGCGGCGCAGCCGCGGGTCGGCGGCCAGGCGCTCGAGGTCAGCGACCAGACGGTCGAGGTGGCGGGCGCGGGTCTCGTAGTTGATGACCATCATGCGCATCACCGTGGGGCCGCGCAGGGGCCGGCCGCTGCCGGCTCGTCCCGAGCGAAGTCGAGGGAAGCCTTGCGGGCGCAGGCGGGTGGCGGAAATCCACGCCCAGCCGCGCCGCACCATCTCTTCGGCCAGCGCCAGGTTCATCTGCCGCTCGAAGCGCGTGAGCTCTTCGACGGGAAGGCTGCGGCGCGTCGCCCGGGGCCGCTCCAGCCAGGTGAAGCAGGTGATGGGCAGGGGCGACTCGCTGACCGTGGCGAAGGCCGGCCGCGCCGCCAGCCGCGCGCGGAAGTAGTCGGCTAGGCGCATCTGCTCGGCGAAGTGCCGCTCGTAGGCGCGCCGGCCGTAGACTTGCCCCGCCAGCCACAGCTTCAAGCCCAAGAACCGCCGCGACCACTGCATTCCGAGCTGGTAGCTCTCGACCCGCTGCTTGTCGCGCGGCACGTAGGCCGCTTGCACCTTGAAGGGCGCGGCCGCCGCTTGCGCGTCGCGCACCAGCACCACCCCGAGCGGGAACGGCATCGCCAGCCACTTGTGGGGGTCGAGCGTGAGCGAGTCGGCCCGGCCGAGCGCGCCCCACAAACGCCGGAAGCGCGGCGCGAGAATGAGCGAGCCGCCATAGGCGCCGTCGACGTGCAGCCACAGGCGCTCGCGGCGGCAGAGAGCCACGAGCTTGGCGATAGGGTCGACGGCGCCGCTCGAGGTTGTCCCGAAAGTGCCGACGACGCAAAAGGGCAGGCGGCCGGCGCGGCGGTCGCGGCGCACCGCGGCGGCCAGCAGGTCGGGCCGCATCGCGAACTCGCCGTCGGTCGGAATCCAGTGGACGGCGTCGCGGCCGAGCCCGAGCAGATCGGCGAATTTCTCGAGCGAGTGGTGGCTCTCCTCGGAGACGTAGAAGACCGGCTGGCCCCGCAGCCCGCGCAGGCCGCGCCGGGCCACCCCGGGCAGGCGGTGGTTGAGCGCCACCTTCAGGGCCACGAGGTTCGCCTCCGAGCCGCCGGAGGTGAACTGGCCCTGGCCGCGCCCCCAGCCGAGCGCGGTGAGAAACCAGCCGAGAGCTTCCCGCTCGAGGGCGGTGGCGCCGGGGGCGTGGGCTTCGACGGCGAGCTGCGGGTTCAGGACCGAAGCCAGGGCGTCGCCGAGCACGCCCGCCAGCGCGGGCTTCGGATTCATCAAGCCGTAGTAGCGGGGTGAGGCCAGGTGGCAGGCGTTGCGGCCGAGGTAGCGGGCGGCCTGGCGCAACACGGCCGCCGCGGATCGGGGGCGCAGCGGCAGCGGTTCGGCAGCGCGGCGGCCCCGGCGCTCGACGACCGGGGTGCGGTCGGCGGCGGCGTGCTCCCAGTAGCCGGCGGCCAGCTCCCCCAGCAGCCGCCACAGGCGGCGCTGCTCGCGGAGCGTATGCGAGAAGCGAGACATAAAGGCTTAGGCGTAGTCCAGGGGCGCCGCCCGAGTCAAGCGCCAAAATGACTTGCGCGCTGCGCTATAATAGCAGTCAAGGAAGGTGACCATGGTGCGCAAAGGATTCCTGGTACTGCTGGCGGCGCTGCTCGTGCCCGCGCTTGCCGCCGCCTACACGATGGTGCTGAAAGACGGCCGGAAGATCGAAGCGCAGAGCCGCTACGTCATGGAGAGCGGCGTGGTGAAGTTCACCGGCGCCGACGGCCGCGCCTATCAGTTCCCGCTGGCGCAGGTCGACCTCGTCGCCACCAACCGCGCCAACCAGAGCCGGCAGCCGAAGATCTGGTTCAACGAAGACCTGGAGCGGCTGGGCGGCGGAATCAGCGTGGTCGGCAGCCCCAGCCCCGCGGCCAGCGCCGGCGGCGAAGCGGAAGGCGGCGAGGCCGCCGCCGCGGAAGGCGAAGCCGGAGAAGAGTCCAAGCCGCAGCCGCCCAAGGAGAACACCGCCGAGTACTGGCAGCAGCGCCTGGCGCCGTTGCGGGCGGAGCTCGCGCAAATCGATCAGCAGCTCAATCAGTTCCGCTCGAACCAGGGCAAGGCGGCGTCCAACACCCTCGACGTCAACATCAACGCCGCGGGCGCGGACGTGCAGGACACCATCCGCCGCCTCGAGCAGCGCCGCACGCAAGTCCAGCAGCAGATTGACGACATCCAGGCCGAAGCCCGCCGCAAGGGCGTCCCCACCGGCTGGGTGCGCTAGCGCTCGATGGGGGCCTCGATCAGGTTCCCCCACTCGGTCCACGAGCCGTCGTAGTTCTTCACCTTCCCGTAGCCCAGCAGGTACGTGAGCACGAACCAGGTGTGCGAGCTGCGCTCGCCGATGCGGCAGTAGGCGATGGCGGGCTTCTGCGGGTCGACGCCCGCCGACTGGTAAAGCGCGCGCAGCTCGTCCACCGTCTTGAAGGTGCCGTCCGGGTTGACCGCGTTCGACCAGGGAATGTTCTTCGCTCCCGGGATGTGCCCGCCGCGCTGGGCGGTCTCCGACATCCCCGGCGGGGCGATGACCTTGCCGGTGTACTCGTCGGGCGAGCGCACGTCGACCAGGTTGAAGCTTCCCTTCCCCAGCTGGTCGAAGATTTCCGAGCGGAAGGCGCGGATGGCGAGCTCGGGCGTCTTGGCCTTGTAGCTGGCGGGGGCAACCTTCGGCTTCTCGGTCGTGAGCGGGCGCTTCTCTTCGATCCACTTCTTGCGCCCGCCGTTCATCAGGCGCGCGTCCTGGTGGCCGTAGTACTTGAACTGCCAGAAGGCCCAGGCGGCGAACCAGTTGTGGTTGTCGCCGTAGACGACGACGGTCGAGTCGTTCGCGATGCCGGCCTGCCCGCAGAGCTTTTCGAACTCGGCCGCGCCGATGAGGTCGCGGCGGACGGAGTCCTGGAGCTGGGTCTGCCAGTTCCAGCCCACGGCGCCGGGCAGGTGGCCCTGGTCGTAGGCCGCGGTGTCGACGTCGACTTCGATGACGCGCACTTTCGAGTCGGTCAGGTGGTCGGCCACCCATTGGGTCGAAACCAGAACTTCCGGATGAGCGTAGTCAGCCATCATGATTCCCTCCCTTGGGATTAGTCCTCCTGCTTGGATGACGGGAAAACGCGAAAGACGCGGCGGCCCGCTAGCGAGGGCCGCCGCTACACGAGCACGGGCAGAGGGCGCAGCAGAACCGGCAGCAGCACAGGCAGGACAGCACTCGCCGGCAACGCCCCATGGCAGCAGACCTCAAGACACTAGATTCGCGCCAAGGCCGTCCGGGTGTCAATCCCGCTCCAGCCGACGGCGCTTCCGCTGCGCCCAACGGCATCGACGGGCAGCGAACGGCGCCGCTTACGCCAGGAGAACTAGGGCGTCGACCAGGAAGTGAATGACCATCAGCCAGTAGAGGTCGCGCCGCCAGAGAAAGACGAGCGAGAACACCACGGCCGCGGCAAAGGCGAAGCCCACGGCCGGCCAGCCGAGATACCCGTGCCCGGCGGCGAAGACCGCCGCGGGCAGCAGCACCGCCAGCGGCACGTGACGGCTCCAGCGGTAGGTCCAGACCAGCGCGAAGCCGCGGAAAAAAGTCTCCTCCACCACTGCCGCCGAGAAAGCCAGCAGCACCCACAGCAGCCGCTCTTCCGGCCAGAGCGGGACCATCCAGTGCTCGGCACCTTCGGTGGCGAGGTACTCGGAGCGGTGCACGAGCGCGGCGCCGAGAAAAAACCCCACGAGAACGATGCCCAGCGCCAGCCGGCGGGCGTCGAGCCGCGGGAAGCCGATGGAAGCGAGCGGCTGCTCGCGGATGCGCAGCGCCGCCAGCACCAGCACCAGGAAGGCGGCGTGCTTGAGCACTGTGAACCCCGCCCAGGAGGCGCGGTAGAGGATGTCGCGCTCTTCGAGGAAGGCGCGCACCGGCGGAATCCAGAGCTGGGCGTACTGCGCCAGGAGCGCCAGCCCGAGCAGCAGCGCCACCGGGGCGAAGCTCGGCTCTTCGTCCGCTTCCGGCTCCGCCGCGGGCGCCGCCCAGCGCTCGAACTCTTCGACCACTTCGAGCCACCAGCCCGGCAGACGCAGCCAGCGGCGTGGCTCGATGAGCGGCGGCCCGGCGCGGTCGTAGAGTCGCAGTTCCATCGCCAATTCACCCTATAATGGGCTGTGATGCCGCGCAACCGCAAAGCGATTCTGGCGCTGGTGGTCGGAGCCGCGTTCCTTGTGGCGAGCGCCCAGGAAGACGCGGCCTGGAAGCGCGAGCGCGAGCGGCTGGTCGAAGAGACCATCGCGCATCCCGAGGACGGCCGCCCGCCGGTGCGCGACCCGCGCGTGCTTGCGGCCATGCGCGCCGTGCCGCGGCACGAGTTCGTCCCCGCCGCTATCCGTCATCTCGCCTACAGCGACTACCCGCTCACCATCGGCCACGGGCAGACCATCTCGCAGCCCTACATTGTGGCCAAGATGACCGAGCTGGCCGCGCTCAAGGCGGGCGACCGCGTGCTCGAAGTCGGCACCGGCTCGGGCTACCAGGCGGCGGTGCTCTCGCCGCTCGTGAAAGAGGTCTATACGATTGAGATTGTCGAGGCCCTGGGGCTGACGGCACGGGAGCGGTTGCAGCGGCTCGGCTACGCCAACGTC
>MEKM01000048.1:0-4486 GCA_001766965.1 Acidobacteria bacterium RIFCSPHIGHO2_01_FULL_67_28
AGCGTCAGATGGAGGTAGTAAGGGACCTGCGTGGACGACCACACGGTGATGCGGCCGGCTTGGGGGTCGTAGTCAGCAAGCGTCGAGTGGGGCTCCATGGCGGCGTGCGTGACCTCGGCGCAGACGAATCGGTCCGAGACAACCAAGTCAGCCTCGGTCAGCCCTTTTTCTACGTCGCCGAAAACGTGGTGGTATTCCTTCTCGATGTTGTGCGGCCTGTCGTCGTGAATCCAGTCCGCCGCCGCCTTCATGGTCTCTTCGCCGTCGAACCAGGCGGGGAGGATCTCGTACTCGACCTCAATCAGCTCGAGCGCCTGCCGGGCGATCTCTTCGGTTTCCGCGGCCACGCCGGCGACGTTGTCGCCGATGTAGCGGACCTTGTCCACGGCGAAGGCAGTCTCGTCGTGCCCGATGGGGAGGATGCCGTACTTGTTCGGGAACTCGCGCCCGGTCACGACCGCCACCACGCCCGGGAGCCGCTCGGCGCGCGCGGTGTCGATCGAGCGGAGGCGGGCGTGCGCATGCGGCGAGTGGAGGATCTTGCCGACCAGCATCCCCGGCAGGGCCAGGTCGTCGGTATAGAGCGCGCGGCCGGTGACTTTGTCGGGCGCGTCCACCATGGGCAGGCGCTTGCCGACGATGGAGAAGTCCGCCACAGCTATCAACCCCCCAGCGCTGTCATTCTGAGCCCCGAAGCTTCGGGGCGAAGAATCTCATCGTAGCCAGCGGCAAGTTTGAGATTCTTCGTCGCCCCGCCCCAACCCACCTCTTGTCATTCCGAGCGGAGCGAGGAATCTGCTTGCGTGGTTCTCGGCCAGCAAGGTCAACCCGTTGGGGCGGGACTCCTCAGAATGACACGCTCTTGTAGGTATGCTCATAGGTTACGAACCCGGCGTCGAGCTTCCAACCGGAGCCGCCCGAGGCTTCTTGATGGCGTGCTCGATGGAGGCGTAAATCTGTTTGTAGCCGGTGCAGCGGCAGAGGTTGCCGGAGATGGCCTCGGCGATTTGCTGCCGGGTCGGGTTCGGGTTCTCGGCGAGCAGCGCCTTGGCCA
This sequence comes from Acidobacteria bacterium RIFCSPHIGHO2_01_FULL_67_28, assembly GCA_001766965.1. Taxonomy (GTDB): domain Bacteria; phylum Acidobacteriota; class Terriglobia; order Acidiferrales; family 2-02-FULL-67-57; genus 2-02-FULL-67-57. The sequence continues at coordinate 1,055 of MEKM01000048.1, forward strand.
CCAGGATGATGCCCGGCGTGCAGAACCCGCACTGCGCCCCGCCTTCGACGCAGAAGCCTTCCTGCAAGGGATGGAGCTGGTCGCCCTCGGCCACGCCCTCGATGGTGGTGATGTCGGCCTCCGGGTAGGAAGCGGCCAGCATCACGCAGGAAAGCATCGGGGTGCCGTCCACCAGCACCGTGCAGCAGCCGCAGCTCGAATCGTCGCAGCCGCGCTTCGAGCCGGTCAGCCGCAGGTCTTCCCGCAGAACATCGAGCAGGAGCTTGTTGGGGGGCACGCTGACGTCGAAGCCCTGCCCGTTCACCCGCAAGCGGATGGGTTCCTTGTCCATTGTCGGTTCGCCCTAGTACCGAGGAACGCCCGGGTCGATTTCTTGCGCCCAGCGCTCGATGCCGCCCGCCAGACTGCGCGCGCCTTCGACGCCTTGCTGGCGCAGCCAGGCGGCGGCGTCGAGGCTGCGGATGCCGTGGTGGCAATAGAGGACGACCTCGTCGGCGTCGAGCAGCTCCTGGTGGCGCTGCGGCAGCTCGCCCAGCGGGATCAGCTGGGCGCCCTCCAGCCGGCAGATTTCGTGCTCCCAGGGCTCGCGCACATCAATCAGCCGCGGCCGCTCGCCGCGCTGGAGCGCCGCCTGCAGCGCCTGCGGCTCCATCTGCAGGTCGTCGGCCATCGTCATTTTCCTTTCCAGGCCGGGGCGCGCTTCTCGATAAAGGCCTGGATGCCTTCGGCAGCATCGTGCGTTTTCATCAAGACGTCGAGGTAGAACTTCTCCGCGTCGTCGAGGGCGCGCTCGAAGTCGAGTCCCGCGCCGCGCAGCACGGCGCGGCGGGTGAGCGGCAGGGCCGCCGGGCTCAAAGCACCGAGCGTCGCCAGTAGGTTCTCAACTGCCTTCCCCAGCTCGCCGTCTGCGACGACTTCCGTGACCAGCCCGAACTCGCGCGCCTGCTCGGCGGTAAGCGTGCGACCCGTAAGAATCAGGTCCATCGCCCGCCGCGGCCCGACGAGCGCCGGCAGCAGCACCGCCGCCACCGGCGGGAAGCAGGCGAGCTTGATCTCGGGCTGGGCGAAGCGCGCCGAGCGCGTGGCGACCACGAAGTCGCAGACCGTGGCGAGCTCCATCCCGCCGCCCAGGCAGTGGCCGTGCACGGCGGCGACGGTAATCCAGTCGGACGTCCACAGCTTGCGGAAGACGCGGTGGAAAGCGCCGAGCATCCCGGCGACGCGGTCGGGGGTGTGGTCGCGGACTTCGACGCCGGCGGAAAAAGCTTTTTCGCCCGCGCCGCGGAAGACAAGGAAGCGGACCTCGGGCGGCGCAGGCAGCGAGTCGAGAGCGGCGTTCAGCTCCCCGAGCGCGGCGAGGTCGAGGACGTTCACCGGCGGGCGGTTGAGCGTCAGGCGCGCCACCGCGCCGGCGCGCTCGAGCTGGATGCGAGGAGCTTCGCTCATTCCGCTTGTGTGGTCGCTTTCTTCTCTTCGACCCAACCGCCTTCTTTGAAGAGCGAGTTCAGGATCGCCAAATCAGCGTCGGAGGGCAGCACAGCGGCGCGGTGCTTCTGGTAGTCCGCGGGCGTGAGCTGCTCCCCGGTGACGCTGTAGGGCTGGCCGGCGAAGTCGCCGATGCGGCGGTTGAACTTGAGGTCGGGCACGTAGAGCTTGGACTCGCCGTCGGGGATGAGCTTGTTGAGCTGGGCCAGGAGCTGCCCGCACTCCTCGCGGTAGAGGTTCCGGCTGTGCTCGTTCAAGTGCTCCTTGTCGGCTGCGGCCGCGGCCGCGTGCTCGTCGAAGCGCCCCTTCAGGCCCCAGACGTAGAACCAGTGGGCGGAGGTGGAGTGGTCGACGCCGAAAAGGTCGTAGGCCGCCGGGATCCACTTGTTGAGGTACTTCTGCACGATGCCCACCGGAACCTGGCCGGCCTTGAGCACGCGCCGCAGGCCGTCCTGGCCGGTGCCGAGGTGGAAGGATTCTTCCTTGAGCATGGGGATCATCGAGCTCGCCAGCGGGGCGAAGCCCGAATAGCTCAACATGGTGAGCTGGAACTTGCCGTCGCGGTCGACGAAGTCGGTGTAGGTGTAGAAGTCGAGCCAGTTTTCGACCGGGTCGTTGAAGGCGCCGAGCAGGCGCTTGTTCTCGAAGGCGCGGCGCTCGAGTTGCTTCTGGGCCTCGAGCTTGCCGCCGGAGCCGAAGTGGTTGATGAGCAGGTGGCACATCTGCCAGCCGTGGCGCATCTCTTCGGTCACCACGCGGGCCAGGGCCTGGCGGTCGTAGTCGGACGGCGCCGCCTCGAAGAGGTTCCGCTGCTGCTCGACCGAGGCGAACTCGGTGTCGCCCTGGTAAACGATGAGGTTCTGCAGGGCGTCGCGGACGCGCTGGTCGGGGATCTGGATGACCCGCTCCCACTTGCGCCGGCCGCGGTAGTCGCCGAACTCCATCTCCATCGTTTTCAGCTGGCCGTACTTGGCCTCGAACTGGTAGCTGGTGATTTCGGGGAGATCGACGCCGATGGACTTCTGCCACTCGCGGAAAAGGTCCACCCAGTCGTCGAAGGTTGCAATGCGCGCCGGCATCCGTTCACCTCGCTGTGATTGTCGGGAGCAGAACTCTCATTTCCGTCCGCGGCCGTTGGCCGCGGCCAGCACCCCTTCGAAGAACAGCCGCGCCATCTGCGCGGCCAGGGCGTCGGCCTCGGGGTCGACCTTGGGGTTGTACCAGGTGTAAATCCAGTTCATCATCCCGAACAGGCTCAAGACCGCCAGGCGCGTGTTCAGCGCTTTCAACCCTTTCTCCCGCTTGAGCTCTTCGAGCAGGTTCCGGCAGAGGCGGTAGTAGCTGCGCTTGAGCTCGGTCACCTCCTGGGCGTAAGGAGCGGTGAGGCTCTCGGATTCGTGCGAGAGCACCTTCATGGCCTCGGGGTGTTGCAGAAAGAAACTCAAATGGTTGCCGATGAAGAGCCGCAGCCGGGCTTCCGGGTTGCCGGGGGCGGAGACGAGCTGCTCTTCGGCGCGCGCCCGCAAAGTCGTGAAGGAGTGCTTCTGGATGAGGTAGAGCAGCTCCTCTTTGCTGGCCACGTAGTAGTAGAGCCCGGCCAGCGAGACGCGGCTGCGGCGGGCGATGTCGCGGATGCTGGCGCCCTCGTAACCCTTCTCGCAGAAGACCCGCGTGGCGCAGGCCAGGATGTGGTCGAGCTTGCTTGCCCTGAGCGGAGGCGAAGGGTTCGCGGCGGGCTTGCCTGCCCTGAGCGCGGCCGAAGGGCTCGCCGCAGAGGGCTTGTTTACGGGGCCGGGGCGACGTTGCAGGGCGGTGGCCATACCTATCGAACGTTCGTTCAGTTTATAAGCCCGCCGTGCCCCCGAAGTCAAGGCCCCCGCGAAAAAACCTTTCTGCGTCCGAACCCGCCTCGGTTTCATCTCTTGAGCGAGGTCCATAGCCGCGGGC
>MEKM01000048.1:4583-4675 GCA_001766965.1 Acidobacteria bacterium RIFCSPHIGHO2_01_FULL_67_28
CGATGCCGACCCATCTGGAGAACGAGACCACGCTGGTGGCAGAGGCGCGCGCCGGCAGCGCGGCCGCCTTCACCACCCTGGTCCGCCAGTAC
>MEKM01000048.1:4714-11334 GCA_001766965.1 Acidobacteria bacterium RIFCSPHIGHO2_01_FULL_67_28
CACCGGGAGGATGCCGAGGACGTGCTGCAGGAGGCGTTCCTGAAGGCCTACACCAACCTGGACCGCTTCGAAGGGAACTCACGCTTCTACACCTGGCTGGTGCGCATCGCGGTGAACGAAGCGCTGATGAAGCTCCGCAAACGGCGGAGCGGGCGCGAGGTGTCGCTCGATGAGCCGGTCGAGGGCGGCGACAACGACTCGCTGCCGCGGGAGATCGAAGCCTGGGGCGACAACCCCGAGCAGCGCTTCCAGAAGAGCGAGCTGCAGGACATCCTGACCGGGGCCGTCAACAGCCTGCCGCCGCATTTCCGCACCGTGTTCGTGCTGCGGGACGTCGAGAACTTTTCGACCGAAGAGACCGCCGAGCTGCTCGGCCTGTCGGTGCCGGCGGTGAAATCGCGGCTGCTGCGGGCGCGGCTGAAACTGCGGCAGCGGCTGAACAAATACTTTCGACGGGGCCCGAGCCTCGAGGATGGCACTAGCTCGGGAAATTCTCCGAGCCTCGGCAACCGAGGCTCGGGTCGGGGGTAGGACGTTGAACTGCAAAGGCGTAGTGCGACAACTCTCCGAATACCTGAACGGGGCGCTCGACCCGGCGCTCGCCGAAGAGCTGCAGAAACACCTCGAGCACTGCGAGGACTGCCACCTGGTGGTGGACACCTGCCGCAAGACCATCCAAATCTACTGCAACACCGAGCCCATGGCCCTGCCGGCGGGCGTGCGCGAGCGCCTGGAGCGGGCGCTGGCCGAGAAGATCGGACGCCAAGGCCGCTAGTCGCCTTCGCTCTCCTCTTTTTCCAGCCTTTGGCTCTCAACTTGCATCCCAGTGGAGGACGGGGCGCGGGCTCCCACAGGGGGAAAACTGGGGTAGAATAAAGCGGCGGCGGTGGACAGGAATTGATTCCCCGGGTCCCATTCAGGTGGAAGCGTGTGCACGGGGCGACGGTGGCCCTGCTGGGAGCGGTGTGCCTGCTCGGGAGCAGCCCGGCGGCAGCCGAGCACGTCGACCCCTGGGTCTACGCCTACAAGGGCCTCGACCACTTCTACAACCTTGAATACAAAGAGAGCCAAGCCGCGCTCGAGAAAGCCCTGGAGAGCGACCCCGACAATCCCATCCTGCGCAACTTCCTGACCAACGCCTATCTCTTCGAAGAGCTCTACCGCCTGCGGCAACTGGAGGGGAACCTCTATTCGGCGAGCAACACCTTCCTGAAGGAGAAGCCCAGGCCCGACCCGGAGCGGATGCAACTGATCCGCCGGCGGGTGGCCGAGGTGAAGCAAATCTGCGAGGCCCGCCTGGCCAAGAACCCGCGCGACACCGAGGCGCTCTACGCCCTCGGCCTTGCCTACGGCATCGAGGCCAACTACACCTTCACCCTCGACAAGAAGTTCCTCGACGCCCTGCGCCTGGGCAGCAAGGCCAATGAACTCCACGAGCGGCTGCTGAAGCTCGACCCGAACTACCACGACGCCCGGCTCATCCCCGGCCTCTACCAGTACGCCGTGGGCAGCATCCCGCGCTCGGTCAAGTGGCTGGCGTTTCTGTTCGGCTACCGGGGGAGCAAAGAGGAAGGGCTCCGGCTGCTGCAGGAGGCCATGGTCAAGGGCAAGTGGGTGACGAGCGACGCGGCCATTCTGCTGGCCGTCATTTACACCCGCGAGAACCAGCACGCCTACGCGCGCAAGCTCCTCACCTCCATCAGCGAGTACTTCCCCCGCAACCCGCTCTTCTTCATGGAGGTCGGCCGCAGCTTCGAGCGCGAAGGCAAGCACCAGGACGCGCTCGGAATCTACCTCGAAGCCGCCCGCCGGCTTGACGCCAACGCGCCCGGCTATGACAAGGTTCCTCGCGAGCGGCTCTACTACGAAATCGGCTCGCTCCACCAGCGCCTGGGGCAGTACGACAACGCCCTCGCCGCCTTCGCCCAGGTCATCGAGCGCGCCGACAGCGACGGCCTGCTCAAGGCTTACTCCGGCCTGCGCCGGGGAGAGATCTTCCAGGCCCAGCGGCGGCGCGAGCTGGCCCTGGCCGAGTATGAGCGGGTGGCGGCCCTGCCCTATGAAGGGCCCCGCCGCGAAGCCGAGCTGCGCCTCCGCGCCATGCAGCGCTAGCCGCCGTCACGCCTCCCACATCCGGATCATCCGCTCCGTGCCCTCGGCGCGCGCCCGCTCGTAGACCCGGACGGCCGCGGCCACATCCTCCAGGGCCACGCCGTTCGACTTGAAAAGGGTGATCTCCCGGTCGCTCGCCCGCCCGGGAAACTTTCCCGCCACCACCTGGCTTAGCTCGCGCACCTGCTGCCAGCGCTCGGGCTGGTTCTGAAAGGGAGCAATGAGGTCGCCGGCCTCGTCCCGCGACTGCTCGAGCGAATCCACCACGATGCGGTCGGCGCGACTGACGGCGGCGGCGTCCAGCTCGCGCTTCTGCGGAAAGTTCGCACCCACGGCGTTGACGTGCGTGCCGGGCGCGAGCCAGGCGCCCTGCAACGCGGGCTGCTTGGCGCTCGTGCACACCACGACGATGTCGGCCTCGCGCACGGCGCGCTCCCCGGTTTCCACCGGCTCGACCGGCAGCCCGAGAGCGGCGGCCATCTTATCGGCGAAGGCGCGCCGGCGCTCGGCGTTGGGGCTGTAGACGCGGACGCCGGCGAGCCGCCGCACCCGTGCAAGGGCCTCGAGCTGCGTCGGGGCCTGGTGGCCGCTGCCGAGAATCCCCACGTGAGCGGCGTCCGCCCGGGCCATGTACTTCGCGGCGACGCCGCTGGCCGCCCCCGTGCGCATCCGGCCGAGAAAGTCCGCCTCCAGCAGCGCCAGCAGCGCGCCGCTGTCGGCGCGGTAGAGCGGCACGAGGAAACGCACGCCCGCCGGCGCGCTGGTGTAGAGCTTCATCCCGAAGTACGCGCTGCTCATGTCGGCAGCGGCCATGTAATGGAAATAGACGCTGCGGTCGGGGTGCAGGCGTTGGCGGGGATGGTTCACTACGCGGCCCGTGGCCTGGGCCCGGAAGGCGCTCTCGACCGCCTCGAGCGCCACCTCCATCGTCAGCAGGCGCTCGATCTCCGCCTCGCGTAGATAGAGAACGTCCATAGCGGCGGGAACGAAACGGAAGCGGTGAGGCCGGCCCGGCTACTTCAGGCTCACGCGCAAACCACGTTTGTCGCGGGTGATGACGAGCTTGTCCTCGCGGGCCAGCCAGCCGACAGCCCAGCTCAGCAGGGGCTCTTCCACCTCGGCGGCCTTCTGCAGCTGGGCCGGGGTGAGCTCACCCTTGCTGTTCAACGCTTCCCAGATCCGTCCGGCGGCGGCGCCGATGTCTTCGTCCATGGCAATCTCCTTTCTGTTTTCAATCGCCGAAAGTCACCCCGGCAGCGCGGGCGGTGCGAACCAGGTCGCTCTTGGGGTTGACGGTCTTGTAAACGCCGATGGCTTCTTCGATCGGACAGGATTGGATCTCGCCGCCCTTGAGGCAGACCATGTAGCCGAACTTCCCCTGGGCGATGAGGTCGGCGGCGTGCACGCCGAAGCGCAGCCCGAGCAGGCGGTCGAAGGCGGTGGGGGTGCCGCCGCGCTGCACGTGGCCGAGCACGGTGACCCGCACGTCCTTGCCGGTGTACTCCCGGATGGAGAAGGCGAGGGTGTTGGCCACGCTCCCGGGCTTGGCGGGCGGGATGGGTTTGCCGCTCGGGTCGTTGGCCGGGAACTTCGCCCCCTCGGCCACCACCACAATGCTGAAGGTCCGGCCCATGCCTTCCCGTTCCTTGATCTTGCCGCAGACTTTCTCGATGGTGAAAGGGATTTCGGGGATCAGGATGACGTCGGCGCCGCCGGCCAGGCCCGACCAGAGCGCAATCCAGCCGGCGTCGCGGCCCATCACCTCCATCACCATCACGCGGTGGTGGCTCTCGGCGGTGGTCTGGATGCGGTCGAGCGCTTCGGTGGCGGTCTGCACGGCGGTCTCGAAGCCGAAGGTGACTTCGGTGGCCGACAGGTCGTTGTCGATTGTCTTGGGCACGCCCACCATCGGCAGGCCGAGCTTGGAAAGGTCGGAGCCGATTTTCATGGTGCCGTCGCCGCCGATGACCACCATGGCGTCGAGGCCGAGCTTGCGGGCGTTTTCGACGCAACGCTGGGAGAAGTCCTTGACGACCTTCTGGCCGTTTTCAACCAGCTCGTAGGCGAAGGGGTTGCCGCGGTTGGTGGTGCCGAGGATGGTGCCGCCGCGGTTGAGGATGCCGCGCACGCTGGCGTGGTCGAGCTCACGGCTCTTTTCCGGCCAGATCAGCCCGTCGAAGCCGTCCTGGATGCCGATGACCCGCCAGCCGTGGTCGAGCAGGGCGGCCTTGACCACGCCGCGGATGACCGCGTTCAACCCCGGGCAGTCCCCTCCCCCGGTCGAGACCCCGATGGTGCGGATGGCTGCTGCCATAGCTGACCTCACACGTGCAAGTCTGCGGCGGGCTTCTTCCCCGAAGACCCCACTCCCCCGAAGAAGCCAGGCTATTCTACACTCGAAGTCAACCGCCGTCCCGAGAAAGGCGGTGGTAGAATGGCGGCCCCGGACGACGGACTCCGCGGAGGCGCCATGCTGGCCAAACTCGACGTGCTCAAGCCGCTCGGCCTGTTGCTGGTGCGCGTCGCGGTGGGGGCGGCGCTCGTGGCCCACGGCTTCCCCAAGCTCTTCGCCAGCGCCCCCTTTCTGGAAGCTTTCCCCAAGATGGGCTTCCCCGCCTGGACGGTCTACGCGGCGGGCACAGTGGAGTTCTTCGGCGGGGCGCTGCTGATTCTCGGCCTCTTCACCCGCGTGGCGGCGTTTTTCATCTCCGGACAAATGTTCGTGGCCTTCGTCAAGGTGCATTGGAAGCTCGGCGAGCGCGACCTCTTCGGCTTCCTCGGCCAGGGCGGCGACGAGTACCCGCTGCTCCTGTGCGTGGTGGCCTTCTTGCTGATGACCGTGGGCGCGGGGGCCATTTCGCTCGACCGCCTCATCTTCAAAGAAAAAGCCTGAACGGATTCCGGTTGAACCCCGAAGGAAGGAGAACACTCCGATGAAGTCCCTGCGCTGGCTGGCATTGCTGGGCCTGGTGGTGGGCGCCCTGGCCGGAGCGGCCGAGCCCGCGGCCGACAAGAAGCCCGAGTGGACCGCGGACGACCTGCTGCTCTTCGAGACGGCCGGGCAGTTCCGCCTCTCGCCTGACGGCAAGTGGGCGGTGTGGGTGAAGAGCACGGTGGACACCGAGAAGGGCCAGCGGGTCTCCAACTTGTGGCTTTCCGGCTTGACGGAGAAGAAAGAGGTCCAGCTCACCCGCGGCAACTTCACTCACTCCAGCCCGCGCTGGGCGCCTGACGGCCAACACATCAGCTTCTTGAGCACCCGGCCGCTGCCGAAAGCCAAGCCCGACCTGGCGCCGGCGCAGCTCTGGCTGATGAGTCCCTTCGGGGGCGAACCCTGGCCGCTCACCGAGTTCGAGCGCGGCGTCCGCGCCTACGAGTGGCGGGACAAGGACTCCCTCGTCTTCGCCGCCCAGGAAGACCCCACGCAGTACGAGCGCGCGCTCAAGGAAAAGAAGGACACGTCGCAGGTGGTCGAGGACGCCCCGCACGAGCCCCCGGTGCGGCTCTTCCAGTTGAGCGTGAAGGAGAAGAAAGTCAAGCGCCTGACCGAGAACGACGACTGGATCGACCTGCTTGAAGTCTCGCCCGACGGCCGCTGGGCCTTGACGCGCCACCAGCGCAGCTTGAGCTACGAGTTCGACCAGCGCGTCCCGCCCGTCACCTTCCTGACCAACCTCGACACCGGCGAGCAGAAGCAGCTCTTCCCCGACGGCAAGCTCATCCCCTTCAACGTCGGCTGGGCCCGCGACAACCAGGGCTTCTACTTCGCCTCCGAGTACACCCGCCACCCGCGCTACCGCACCGCCACCATCGCCCTGCTCTACTACTACGACCTCGCGAGCGGCGAGACCCGCCAGGTGGAGCTCGGCTGGCCCAACGGGCTCGGCTTCGGCGCCTTCGAAATCACGAGCGACGGCGCGCTGGCAGCGCTGGCCGACGGCGTGCGCTTCCAGCTCGCCCGCTACACCAAAAGCGGCGGGGGCTGGTCGCGCGCCCGGCTCGAGGGCGAGCACGTCGCCAACATCTTCGGCTTCGCGCTCGGCCAGGACGGCCAGTCAGTCGTCTACAACCATTCCAAGGCCAACCAGCCGACGCAGTGGTACCGCGCCACGCTGAACGGAGCGAAGCTCGAAAACACAGCGCCGCTCACCGACCTCAATCCGGGCTTCAAGGACAAGCCGCTGCCCAAGACCGAAATCGTCCGCTGGCGCGGCGCCCGCCACGAGGAAGTGGAAGGCGTCCTCTACTACCCGCTGAACTACGAAGAGGGCAAGCGCTACCCGCTCATCTTGAGCATCCACGGCGGGCCGACGGACGCCGACCTCGACGCCTGGGGCGCCAGTTGGGGCTCGACCAACCTGCTGCTCGAGCAGAAGGGCGCCTTCGTGCTCGAAGCCAACTACCACGGCAGCGGCAACTACGGGCTCGACTGGGTCGAGTCCATCTGCTGCGGCAACTACTACGACCTGGAAATCCCCGACCTCGAGGCGGGCGTGGACGCGCTCATC
>MEKM01000048.1:11364-13174 GCA_001766965.1 Acidobacteria bacterium RIFCSPHIGHO2_01_FULL_67_28
GGCACCATGGGCTGGTCGAACGGCTCGATTCTTTCCATCGAGCTCGTCACCCGCAACCCGCGCTACAAAGCGGCCTCGGTGGGCGCGGGCGACGTCGAGTGGATCAGCGACTGGGCCAACGTGGACTTCGGCGCCGCCTTCGACAACTACTACCTCGGCGCCTCCCCGCTCGAAGACCCCGAGCTCTACATCCGCAAGTCGCCGTTCTTCCGGATGAAAAACGTCAAGACCCCGACGCTCATCTTTTTCGGCACCGAAGACCGCAACGTGCCCACCAGCCAGGGCTGGTCGCACTACCGGGCGCTCCAGCAGCTCGGGCAGACGGAGGTGCGCTTCATTCTCTTTCCCGGGGAAGCGCACGGGCCGCGCATGCTGCCCCACCAGCGGCGCAAGGTGGAGGAAGAGCTGGCCTGGTTCGACCGGCACCTGTTCGGCACCTACAAGGCGCCGAACGAGGCCTTCAAGGAAGGCTCGCCGCTCGATGCGGCCCTGAAGCGCCAGCGCATCCAGGTACAAGGCACGCGGTACGGAGTGCTCGCCAAGAACACTCTCGTCCCCGAAGCGGTGAAGCACAAAGACCTGGAGCTCGGCCGCTTCGAGGTGACCCGCGCGCAGTACGCCGCCTTCGACCGCGCCTACAAAGTCGAGCCCGGCGCCGAAAACTTCCCCGCCAGCAACATCAACTTCGAGCAGGCCCGGGCCTACTGCGCCTGGCTGGCGAAGGTGACCGGAGAAACCTACCGGCTGGCGAACGAAGACGAAGCGAAGGACCTCTACCAGTCCGCCGCCGGCAACGAAAACACGCTCGACTACTGGGCGGGCTACGCGCTCAACCCCGACGACGCCGCGCGGCTCACGAGAAAACTCGCCGAGCTTCCCGGCGCGGCGCCGCTCCTGCGCGAAGTCGGCCGCTTCCAGGGCCGCGGCGAGGACGAGCTGGTCTTCGACCTGGGCGGGAACGCGGCCGAGTGGGTGATCGGCCCGGACGGCAAAGGCAAACTCCTCGGCGGCAGCGCCGACCGCCCGGCGGACGCCAAGGCGCGCGCCGGTGAGGCCGCGCCGGCTTACCGTGGCTTCCGCGTCCTCCGCGGGGAACCTAAGCAGAAAAAAGAAGAGAAAGCTGGGCAGGCAGGAGTGCCTGCCCCACCAGGACTATAGGAAAAAGAAGGTTCAGTGGGGCAGACGTTCCTGTCCGCCCTGCCTGCCCTGAGCGTAGTCGAAGGGAGCGGAGTCGAAGGGAGCGAAGCCGAAGGGTCTGCCGCGCACCGGGCCTCCGGGGTTGGCCTAGGACTGCGGCGCCGGAACGGCCGCGTGCGCGTGCTCTTCCTCGAGCGGGATGACCAGCCAGCAGATGATGTAGGCGATGATCCCGCCGCCGCCGAAAAGCGCAATCAGCAGCCAGATCACCCGCACCAGCGCCACGTCCAGGTTGAAATACTCGGCGAAGCCCCCGCAGACGCCGCCGATGACCTTGTGTCGGCGCGAGCGGCGCAAGGGCTTGGCCGGGGCGGCAGGCGGCGGAGTGAGCGGCTTCTGGGCGGCCCCGCAGTGGTAGCAGTAGCGCGACCCTTCCAGGATGTCCTTCTGGCAGTTGTAGCAGTTCATCTCCCGTTCTCCTTACTCTTCCCTACGAACCCTCTGCCGCAAAAGTTCCCTTCCCGGCGCCTGTCATCCTGAGCGAAGCGAAGGATCTCAGCTGATGGCGTGGCACGGTTGAGATTCTTCGTCGCCCTCCGGGCTCCTCAGAATGACACCGTTTGCTAAAAGGACAGCAGGGCGCGGGCGGCGCCGAGGACGTCGTCGGCCTGGG
>MEKM01000048.1:13387-14481 GCA_001766965.1 Acidobacteria bacterium RIFCSPHIGHO2_01_FULL_67_28
GTAGGTGATGATGGTCAGGTCGCTCCCCTCGCGCACGCGGCTGGCTTGGCCGAAGGGAATCATGAAATCCGGCCCGGGATAGGGCGCGCGGTTGTGCCCCTGGCGGTAGAGGTGCTTGGGCTCGAAGAACAGCACCGGGTCGTCCGCGCGAATGGCGGTGCGCAGCAAGCCATTGGCGTCGAGCGCGGTGGCCGGCATCACCACGCGCAGCCCCGGCGTGTGCGTGAAGATGACTTCGCCCGACTGGCTATGGTAGATGGACCCGCCGCCCAGGTACCCCCCGATGGGCACCCGCACCACCACCGGGCACTTGAAGGTGTTATTGGACCGCCAGCGCAGCAGCGCCAGCTCGTTCCGGAGCTGCATCATCGCCGGCCAGATGTAGTCGAAGAACTGGATCTCGACCACCGGCTTCAGGCCGCGCGTGGCCAGGCCGATGGCGCGGCCGACGATGTTGGCCTCGGCCAGCGGCGAATTGAAGACGCGCCGGCTGCCGAATTTCCGCTGCAAGCCGTAAGTGCACTTGAAAACCCCGCCCTTGCCCTTCACCTGCTCCAGGTATTCTTCGCGGCTGGCGTCGGCGACGTCTTCGCCGAAAACCAGCACGCGCGGATCGCGCTTCAGCTCGTCGTGCAGGCAGGCGTTGATGAGGTCGACCATCGTCTTGGGCTCGCCCTCGGGGCGCGGCGCGGAGGCAAACTTGTCCGAGGTCGGGTCCACGGTCGGCGAGTAGACGTAGAGCGTGGCGCTCTCCGCCGCCGGCAGCTCGGCGGCCAGCGCCCGGTCGGTGGCGGCGAGGATCTCTTTGTCGACTTCTTTCTCGAGCTTCTCCAGCTCGTCCTCTTCCAGGATTCCTTCGCGGATGAGGAAAAGCCCGAAGCGGGGGATGGGATCGCGCTGGGCTTCCTCTTCGCGCTCCTTGGGCGGGCGGTAGAGCCGCTCGTCGTCCGACATCGAGTGGGAGTAGGGCCGGATGACCGTGGCGTGCACGAGCGCCGGGCCCTTGCGGGCGCGGCAGTGCGCGGTTGCTTTGCTCAAAGCGGCGTAGCTTTCGAGCGCGTCGGTGCCGTCGCAGCTCTCGATGTGCAAGTCGG
>MEKM01000049.1:0-5922 GCA_001766965.1 Acidobacteria bacterium RIFCSPHIGHO2_01_FULL_67_28
CCCCGGCCGCGGCCGAGGTCGAGCACACCATCGTCGCCAGCCGCCGCGCCGCTCCGCCGCCCCCGGACGTCACCGTCAAGAAAAAGAAAGTCAAGGCCGCGCCACCGGCCGCCGTGGCAGCGCCTGCAGCCGTGGTGGCGGCGCCGGAACGCAAACGCAAGTGGCTCATCCCGGCCGCCGCTGCTGCGCTTCTGCTCGTCCTCGGAGTCGCGGGCTGGCTGTGGCTGGGGCGGTCGAAATCTGACCAGGCGGGCGAACCCACCACGCAGGAAGCGGGAGCCCCGGCCGTCGACACGACTACGACAACGAAACCCGAGCCGGCGCCCAAGCCGCCGTCCGCGGCCCCCGCCAAGAAAAGCAGCTCGGGCAGCAGCAAGCCGCGGCAGGCCGAGGAGCGCACGCGGTCGACCGGCATGGCCACGCTGCGCCTCACCGGCGAGCACAACTTCGACCGCGCCACGCTTTATGTTTCGGTGGATGACCGGGTCGTCCAGGAGATCCGCCTGCGCGGTGAGACGGTCGAACGCTCGGGAGCCTCGGTCGGGCTCGGAAAGATTTCCGCCACCATCCCCGTGCGCCCCGGCCAGCGTGCCATCATCATCCGCATCTCCGCTCCCAAGGACGATTTCAACGAGACCGAATACACCAGCACCACGTTCGAGCCCGGCCGCACCCGGACGCTCGAAGTCAGCCTAGGGAAGCTCGGGAAGTGGGTCGGCATCGGCAGCCTGACCCGCGACCTCACCCTGCGCTGGCTCGACTAACCCGCCCCGCGCGCCCGCACCAGCAGCAGCTTCGACCCGCAGAGCACCTGGTCGCCGTCCTCGAGCCGCGCCGCGCCGCGAACCTTGAGGAAAGTGCCGTTGGTGCTGCGCAGGTCTTCCAGCACCACTCCTTCCGGGTCCACCAGCACCCGGGCGTGCAGGCCGGAGAGGAAGGCGTCGTCCGGGAAGACGATGTCGCCCTCGCGCCGCCCGATGAGGGTCTCGCCCGACCGCAGGGGAAAACTCTGGTGGCCGAAATGAAGCTGCGGCTCCCCCGTCCCCGCGATGAACTCGAAGAGCTTGCGCCCCACCACGACTTGATCGGCGTCCCGCAGCTGGACGGGCTCCCGCAAGCGCACATAAACCCCGCTGGCGCTCACATCTTCGACCCGAAGCCCGTCGGCGTCGACGAGAAAGCGCGCGTGCCGGGCCGACAGTAGGCCGTCGCCCGGGAAGCGGATCTCGCCCTCCGCGCGGCCCAGGAGCGTCTCGGGCGCTGCCAGCGGATAGACGCCGCCCTCTTGCGCCTCGAGCAGGATGAGCGAGTAGGCGTGACCTTCGGGGAGGGCCCCGGCCGCCTCCTCCGCTCCGGGCCAGGTCACTTCGTACACCTCCTGCGGGGCGGCCTTGCCTTTGAGCTGGGCATCGGGGAGGCGGCGCCAGATGACGCCCGCGAGCTCCCGCGCCGCCGCGTGCAGGGCGGCGCTGACGACGATCTGCCCGGGCTGCGCCAAGTGCTCCAGGCGCGCCGCCAGGTTCACCACGTCCCCAAAGACGTCTTCGTCTTTGACGAACCCCGAGCCCCAGCTCACCCCGACGCGCAGGCGCATCCGATCGGCCTGGGCGCGATTGCGGTTCCACTCCGCGAAGCTTTCTTGGAGCGCCACGGCCCCGCGCACCGCCGCCCCGGCTTCTCCGAAGCGCACCAGCACCGCATCCCCGATCGACTTCACCACCTGGCCGCCCAGTGGCGCGACCGCCCGTCGCGCCCGGTCCACCAGCTCCTGCACCATCACCAGGCCGCTCACATCGCCCCGGCGCTCGAAGAAGCTGGTCGAGCCGGCGATGTCGGCGAACATCACCGCGAACTCCTGCTTGTAGCGCGCCAGGCGGCGGTCAAGCTCGGTGCGGCGCCGCAGCAACTCGTCCAGCCGCGTGCTGTCCTCGTGGGCTGCCATTGTGGCGCTATTGTAGCGCGACTGTGGCGCTGCCAGTCCGCGCCAGTAGGTGAAGGGGCATGCGGGGAAGTTGCGGCGACCCGCACGGGCCGGGCAGTTGCCGGCTTGACTACGTGTATTACTACGTCGGTAGGATACTCAGGCGGGGATCTCCGGCTTCTTCACAATACTGTAGTAGATTCGGTTGAGGTCTTCCAGGCTGTAATACTCGATCTCGATGTGCCCCTTCCCGCCTCGGCGCTCGATTACCCGAACCTTTGTCCCGAGCGCCCGTTCCATGACCTCTTCGGCGGCCCGGACGTTCGGATCCTGCGGCGGCTGAACGAGGCGATCTTTCTTGGCGCCGGGGAGGCGCCGGTCCACCATCTCTTCGGCCTGGCGGACGGACATGCGCCGGGCAACCATCCGCTTCGCCAAGACGCGCTGCAGCACCGGACTCTCCTCCAGCTTGAGCAGGGCCCGGGCGTGTCCGGCCGTGAGCTTGCCGTCCCCGAGGAGGGCCTGGACTTCGGCGGGGAGCCGCAGCAGTCGCATGAAATTGGCCACCGTGGCGCGGTCCTTGCCGGTGCGCTGGGCGATCTCCTCCTGGGTCAACCCGAAGTCGCTGGCCAGGCGGTCAAAGGCGCGCGCCTGCTCGAGCGGATTCAGGTCCTCGCGCTGGATGTTCTCGACGAGCGAGAGCTCGAGCGCCTGCTCGTCCGACAGCGTGCGGACCAGCGCGGCGATGCGGCTCATCCCCGCCAGGCGCGCGGCCCGCAGGCGCCGCTCACCGGCGACGAGCTCGTAGCGCTCGCCGCGCGGCCGCACCACCACGGGCTGCACCATGCCCCCCGAGCGCATCGATTGCGCCAGCTCTTCGAGCGCCTGCGGCTCGAAGTGCGCCCGCGGCTGATAGGGCGACGGCTGGATCAAATCGAGCGGGACCTCGAGAACCCCCGACGTCGGGGCCGGCGCCGGGGCCGCGGCGGCTACCGGAGCAACAACGGGCGGCGCCACCGCTTCCTCCGGCGGGGGCTCGGCCGCCGGCGGAAAGTCACGAAGCAGCGCGCTCAACCCCTTGCCCAGCGCTTTGCGAGTCATGGGCGATGACCTCCTTGGCGAGTTCGAGGTAACTCTGGCAGCCGCGTGACTGCGGGTCGTAGAGCAGGATGGGCTTGCCGTGGCTCGGGGCCTCGGCCAGGCGGACGTTCCGCGGGATGACGCTCGTGAACACCTGGCCGCCGAAGAAGTCGCGCAGGTCGGCCAGTACCTGGCGGGAAAGGTTGGTGCGCTCATCGTACATGGTGAGCAGGATGCCTTCGATCGAGAGCTGGGGGTTGAGTGAGCGCCGGATGCGCATCAAGGTGTCGAGCAGCTCGCTTACGCCCTCCAGGGCCAAGTACTCACATTGAATGGGGACCACAACCGAATCGGCCGCGCTCAAGGCATTGAGCGTGAGCAGGTCGAGCGCCGGCGGGCAATCGAGTACGATGAAGGCGTATTCGCCGCGCAGAGGCTCCAGGGCCCGCCGGAGGCGGAATTCCCGGTCTTCAGCCTGGACAAGCTCAACCGTGGCGCCGACCAGGTTCTTTTCCGAAGGAATGAGCTCAAGGCGCTCCACCGAGGTGCGAAGCTTCAACTTGGCAAATGACTCCCCGAAGATGAGGCCGTGGTAGATTGAGCGGCGGGCCGGATCGCGCAGAAACCCCAGGCTGGCTGTAGAGTTAGCCTGCGGATCGCAATCAACGAGTAGTGTCGGCAGACCGGAATGAGCGAGAGAGGCGGCTAAATTAACGGCGGTGGTTGTCTTTCCGACACCGCCCTTTTGGTTGGCAACCGCGATAACCTTGCCCAATGGCCCTCCCGTCCCGCGCGACGGGTTCAATCACACAAGAATCTAGGGTAAATCTGGCCTCCTTGTCAAGAAAATGTTTCACGTGAAACAATTTTAATAGACTCTAAGAGACTGCGCGTATAGGTCTTAAAATGACAAATAGCTAGTACTATATTTCACAATTACTTAGACAGCTTTTTATCACCTACTAGGATCACGGAACCTGGAGACGACGGAATGCCTTCCTCCCGCCACATCCAACCAACTCCCTTGTCTCGGATAGCGTCGGCAGAGCCCGATGTAGTGAAGAACACAGCTCTTCCGCCACCGCCCAAGAGCGTGGCCATGCGCTTTAGGAACATATCATCAACTCTTACTGCACGTGTAGTAATTAAATCGGCCATCTCCTGACCATGGCGGCCTTCACGCCAGCGTTCGAACCGCTCGGTAACTACGTCAATTGCGTAGAAACCGCACTCCCGCACCACTTCCTTCAGGAACGCGCACTTGCGCTGCCGGGCTTCGATGAGGGTGACCCGCAGGTCGGGTGCCACCAGCTTCAACGCCAGTCCGGGGAAGCCGGCGCCCGAGCCGACGTCGACGAGCCAGCCCCGCAGCTCGACGATCCGGCTCAAGTAGAGCGACTCGCCGAAGAGCCGGCGCACGATCGTCCGCGGGTCGCGCAGGCCGGTGAGGTTGACGCGGCGGTTCCACCGCAGCAAGAGCTCCAGGTACGCGGAAAGCTGCTCCAGCTCTTTTCCGGTCAGCTCGACTCCGAAAGGCGCTAGCTCGGCGGCGATGTCCCGAGTGGAGAGTGGGGGAAGCGGCATCGCGAAGGGATTCCTCGCTTACGCTTGGAATGACCTGCAAATTGAAAAACGCGCGTCGCTAGGGGCGCGGCTCTTTCTCGGCCAGGCCGGCCACGGCGCGGACGACATCGTACTTGGTGACGATGCCGTAGCGGCCGTCGCCGAGCTCGACGAAGACGGCCGGGTTGCCGCTCGAAATAATCTGGGTAACCTGCTCGACCGAAGCGGTCCGGGGGACGACGGGGAAGGGCTTGCCCATCACCTCCCGCACCAGGACCTTGCGCAGGTCGCGCCCCTGCAAGGCGAGCTTGAGCACGTCGTCCTCCTGGACCGCGCCCACCGGGCTGCCGTTCTCGAAGACGGGCAGCTGCGAGATGTCGCTCGTCTGCATGGTGTGCAGGGCGTGGTAGACGGTCTGGTAGGGCTGGGCCTGGACGAGCTCGCGGGGGGCGACCTTGGCGCGCAGGAGGTCGTCGGCGGTGAGCGCCACTTCGGCCTCGAGGTAGCGGTTGTCGCGCATCCACTCGTCGTTGTAAATCTTCGAGAGGTAGCGCGTCCCGGTGTCGGGCAGGAAGGCGACCACAAAGCCGTCCGGGCCGAGCTTCTTCGCCACCTGCAGCGCTCCATAGACGCAGCCGCCGCCCGAGCCGCCGGTGAAGATGGCTTCCTGGCGGGCCAGCCGGCGCGTCCAGATAAAGCATTCTTTATCAGTCACTTGCACGATGTCGTCGAGGACCGAGAAATCCATCGTCGAAGGGAAGATGTCCTCGCCGATGCCTTCGACCACGTAGGTCGAAGCCTTGCCGACCTTGCCGGTCTTGAAGAACTCGTAGTAGAGCGAGCCGATGGGGTCGACGCCGACCACTTTGACCTTCGGGTTTTTCTCCTTGAGGAATTTGGCGACGCCGCTGACGGTGCCGCCGGTGCCGAGGCCGATGACGAAATGAGTGATCTTGCCCTCGGAGTCCTCCCAGATTTCCGGCCCGGTGGTGCGGTAGTGGGTCTCGGGGTTCATGGGGTTCTCGTACTGGTTGGGGTAGTAGGAGTTCGGAATCTCGGCGGCGAGCTTGCGGGCGACGGAGTAGTAGCTGCGGGGGTCGTCGGGGGCGACGGCGGTGGGGCAGACGATGACCTCGGCGCCCAGAGCTTTCAAGAGGTCGATCTTCTCCTTCGACTGCTTGTCGGTGATGGTGAAGATGACCTTGTAGCCGCGGACGGCGGCGACCAGGGCCAGGCCCATGCCGGTGTTGCCGCTGGTGCCCTCGATGATGGTGCCGCCGGGCTTGAGCAAGCCGCGGCGCTCGGCGTCGTCGATCATGGTGATGCCGATGCGGTCTTTGACCGAGCCGCCCGGGTTG
>MEKM01000049.1:6036-8843 GCA_001766965.1 Acidobacteria bacterium RIFCSPHIGHO2_01_FULL_67_28
TCCCTTAAGAAACGGTGGCACAGGCGTCTCGCCTGTGGCCAGTGGCGCCCCACTCCCCGAGCGCCCGGCGTAGTCTAGCACCGCGGCCGCGCGGTGGGGGAAACAAAAATGGGCTACTTAGCTACCAGGCTGGGTGGACGACAGAAAACCCTAATGGTCGATCAAATCTTCTTGCGCCAGGAGGAGGAAAAGGTTTCGACACTGCCAAGGCTGGTCCCATCCGTAGGGCGGCGGAGGTTCATGCCGGGAGCTCCGCGCTTGCGCGGATGGCGCTCTAGCAAGTATTGCCGGATATCCGGCTCCTCGATCGACAGGTGAGGGGTAGCAGGAGACTCTTGTGTTTCTCCCCCCAGCTCCCGCTTCACTCGCGTGAAAGAGATTTCTGGACCATCCTGGAACCTCAAGGCGCGTGAACAAAACCCCGCTAATCGTATCCTGACAGTGAATTCACGTGTCTTCTCGATAGCGTCAAGCACGCGAAAAGCGTAGATGCGCGCCGTGGCGGCAACGATAAAACCCGAATATTGAATGTGCATGTCAGTTCTCGCTCTTTCGCCGGGCAGGAGAGAGGCGGCCAAGGCCGCCCCCACCCCCACCGAGCAAAAGGACCTACCGGTTAGACTGCGACGGCTGCGGCGATCTTGTGGAAGGTCGAGTTGGAAACGTCGCAGGGTTCAACCTGCGGCGTGCCCTCAACCACTTTCGCCAGGGTCTTCAGCACTTCCGGATAGGTGCGCTTGTTGTAGTCTTCCGCGTTCTCTTGCAGATCCCACAGGCTGGTCGCGATCGCTTCCCGTCCATTCGGGAACACGAACGCGATCTCGTCCTGGAACCCCTTGTGTTTGCGGAGCATGGGGATGATCTGCGTCTCCAGCGTGCGGGTGAATTCCGCAACGCTGTTGGGCTTCAACTGCATTCGAACATTCCGTGCGTACATGGCAACCTCCGATGGTTGTCTTCGCTAGGAGGGTAACTTCAGATAACCTGACTTAGTTTAGATTACCCGAACTGTTTGGAACACTACCTCGCTAACTTAACCATTCTAGTTTAATTCACTTGACATGTCAAGTGGAATCTTTGCATCATATTAGGCTGTCGTAATCTTAATCGTGCACAGTTAAGACAGTGGAGGGCCCCATGCATGTGGCTTTGCTGCTCCGGCAGCGGCTGGGAGAACTGGGTTTCGAGCAGAAAGATCTGGCGGCTGCCGCCCAGGTTACGGAGTCCTACATCTCGCAGCTGCTCACTGAGAAAAAGGCGCCCCCGGCCCCCGACCGGACTGACATTTACGGCAAGATGGAAAAATTTCTAAAGCTCCCCAAGGGTGAGCTTTCGAAGCTGGCAAGCTTCCAGCGCCGCGAGGAATTGAAGAAAAAATTCGGGGACCTGCCCACGCCCTTGTTCAAAGAAGTCCGAGAGTTGATTCTCCGCAAATGCAAACCCGACAAGGAAAAGCAAGTCCGCGCGATTTTTGAGAAACAGCCCTTCGGCGAACTCGAACGCCTGGTCACCCAGAAGCTCTTAGACGTGGCCAAGCGAGTTGCCCAAGAAGAATTGCAAAGTGAAAACTGGGTCCGCCTGGTGGCACGACTCAGCAGCCGGAGCTATGAACAGATGCGGGTAATGATTCTCGAGTTCCTGGACACGGACGTCTTCAACGTCTCGGCGGAAAACTGCGTCTCCTTCCTCGATCCGCTGGTCGAATCCTGGGATATCGACCTCGCCACTTTTGCTATGGAGATTGTGCTAAACCGCAGAGTGGCCCCCGGGCACGCTAAGAGATTTGAGTTTGTGGAACGGGAACCCGACCAGCCTTCTGAAGAACAGCCGGGGTTCAAAGAATTCCTTCACAAGGCTTCCCTTAGCGGCGATGCTACCGGAGAAGAAATCGAGTTCCTACAGCAGCTGAGATTCAAGGGAAAACGGCCTACCGCACTCTATTACTATCGCGAATTGCAAAACTTCAGAGACCCGCTCCATTTTCGTACCCCCGAGAGCAAGTAAGAGCGCGCGCGCGAACTACCACTGTTGACGAAGGCTTGTCGAAACACCCGGGTCAGGAAAAATTCGCTTCCCACTTGCCTTTCGGCCCTGTTTTCAGCGACACTGACGGGACTTCAGGCCGCCCGGGGAGCAGCACGGGGCGGCGCAGAGACAAGAACTGATCAAACCCGCCTACGCCTCCCAAGGCTGCGGCGGGCAGGCCAAGGGGGACCGAACCTATGGGGAAGTGGTTGGGATCGAACAAGCCGCCGGCGGGCGCCGATGAATGGATCGGCTTCCTCGACCGCGGCGTCAAGCTGGAAGGGACGCTGGAGCTCGCCGGCACGTTCCGCATTGACGGCGAAGTGAAGGGCACGGTGCGCTGCAAGGAGCGGCTCATCGTGGGCGAGAACGGGCGGCTGGAAGGCGAGATCGAAGGCTCGCTCATCAGCGTCTCCGGCAAGATCAAGGGCACGGTGCGGGCGACGAACCGCGTCGAGCTCCTGCCGAGCGGCGTGATCGAGGGCGAGGTGCACACGCCCTGCCTGGTGATCGAGGCGGGCGGGGTGCTCGAGGGCCGCTGCCACATGAAGGCCGACGCCAAGCCCGCGGCTGTCCGCCAGCCGCTCGGGCTCACGGCGCAGCCGACCGGCACGGGCAGTTAGACAAGCCACAGCCCGACAATCAAGGAAGTGGCACAGGCCTCTGGCCTGTGCTGGCAGACAAGAATGTCTGCCCCACTAATTCCTTTTGGGTTTGAGAATCCTTCACTGGTCGTCGGAATGGCAGACAGGAGTGTCTGCCCCACTGCCTTCTCTTTCTTT
>MEKM01000050.1:0-7133 GCA_001766965.1 Acidobacteria bacterium RIFCSPHIGHO2_01_FULL_67_28
CGAGCGCATCCGGGACGAGCTGGTGAAGATGCTGACCGAGGGGGCGGCGCGGCGGGCGTTCGAGCTGCTCGATGACGCGGGCCTGCTCGGAGTGTTGCTCCCCGAAGTGGCGAAGATGAAAGGGGTGGCGCAGCCGCCGGAGTTTCATCCCGAGGGCGACGTCTGGATCCACACGCGTATGATGCTCGGGATGATGGAGCGGCCGACGCCGACGCTGGCGCTCGGCGTGCTGCTGCACGACATCGGCAAGCCGCCCACGTTCCAGGTGGCCGACCGCATCCGCTTCAACGAACACGCGGAGGTGGGCGCGGTGATGGCGGAGGAAGTCTGCCGGCGGCTGCGTCTGTCGAACGACGAAACGGAGCGCGTGACGGCGCTGGTGCGCCACCACCTGCGCTTCAAGGACGCGCCCAAGATGCGGGCGAGCACCTTCAAGCGGTTCATTTCGATGGACGGGTTCGAGGAGCACCTGGAGCTGCACCGGTTGGATTGTCTCGCGAGCCACGGCGACCTGACCAACTGGCGCTTCGTGAAAGAGCAGCTCGAGACCTTGCCGCCGGAAGTCGTGCGCCCGCCGCGGCTGCTCACGGGGCACGACCTCCAGGCGATGGGCTACCAGCCCGGCCCTGGAATGGGGAAGATCCTGGCGGCGGTCGAAGAAGCGCAGCTCGAAGGCGAGTTGAAGACGGCGGCGGCGGCGCGGGCTTTTGTGAAAAAGAATTTTCCGCTTGCGAAGAAACCCGCGGGCGCCGTCGCTGGCGCGAAGCGCAAGGGGCGCTGATGGCGAAAACGGCGGCGGGGCGACGGGTCAACCGCTCGACCACAATCCAGGCGAGCGCCGCGCGCGTGCTCGAAGCCTTCCTCGAGCCGGAGCTGATGAAGCAGTGGTGGGGCGCGACGCGGGCGCTGGTGGAGCCGCGGCGGGGCGGCATCTGGGCGGCGGCCTGGGGCGAGCCGGGGCAGGGGTATCGGTACGTGGTCAGCGGCGTCGTGAAGTCGCTCAAGCCGGGCCAACGGTTGAAGCTCGACCCGCTCGTCTATTTCAACTGGGAGCGCCCGGTGTTGGGGCCGATGCGGCTCGGCATCTCGGTGCGGGAGAAGGACGGGCTGACGCGCGTGAGCGTCCGCCAGGACGGCTACGGCGAAGGGCCCGACTGGGACTGGTACTACGAGGCGGTCGTCAAAGGCTGGAAGGACGCCCTGGCCAACTTGAAGGAGTTCCTCGAGAGCCGCCCTTAGCGCAGCGCCAGGATCATCAGCAGGCCGATCACGAGCACCCCGCCCAGGATGACCGCTCCCTGAACCACCCACCAGCGCCGCTCGTCGGCCGAGGGGCGCCTCCAGGCGATTTGCTGGAGCACGGCCTTGCCGTCGTACCAACTCCGATAGGGTCCTCCGCCCGGGGCGGGTTCGCCCGCGGGGGGAGCGCTGGGGGAGAGACTCACCCCGGGTTCGCGTTCGATTGGAGTCACCATAGGCTTACAGGCTAGGCCATTCTCCAGCGAATCCGGCTCTTTGTCAAGCCGGTACGATAACGCCTGTTTTATCTATCAGTTACGCGCGGGGCCAGGCGCCTTGCAGGCGCCGCACGAGCAGGACCTGGCCCAGGTGGTAGGCATTGTGGTCGGCCGCGAGCAGCGCCTCACGCAAGACCGTCTGGCCGCTGCCCCAGGGGATGCGGGCGAAGACGTCGGTCTTGGGGTTGGCCACGAGCTTCTTCATCGCCTCGAGGTCGCGCCGGAAGGCCCGGAGGCTCTCTTCCCAGGCTTTTTCGCTCGGCGGGGCTTCGGTGGGCGGCCAGTACGCGGAGAACTCCAGTTCGCGGTAAGCGGAGTTGCGGCTGAAGTCGAGGATGTCCCACTGGCAGATGCGCATATGCTCGAGGAGCTGCCAGGGAGTGTGGGGCGCGCCGGGGGACTGCGCGCCCCGCAGCGCCGCCGGCCAGTCGCGGACCACGGCGTCGAAGTCAAGATGGGCGTCCTGCCAGTCGAGCAGCTTCGCCAGCTGCTGCCGCAGCGCGCGGTGCGGGTCTTTTTTCGGGACGGCTTTCCTGCGGGTCGTCGGCTTGCGCTTCATCGCCGTTCCTTTCCTGACTAACTCGGCGGGAGCAGGCTGCGGCGGCGGAAGGCGAAGAGCGCCAGCAGTAGGAAGACCGCCAGGTAGTCCAGCCCGTGGGCGAGGCCGACGGCGAAGAATTCGGCCGAACGCGCCGCCGGCGTGCGCGTCACCTGCAAGTAGTCCGAGTAGTTGAGCAGCCCCCAGGCGGGCAGGACGTAGTCCACCACCGCCTCCACCCGCTCCGCCCACACCTGCGACACCAGCCGGATCGAGGCCGCCAGGCCCCCGAGCGACAGGAAAAACGCCAGCGCCACCAGCGCCACCTGCGGGTTCACCAGCACGGAAAACAAGAAAGCGATCGCCGCCACCACGTTGGCGATGAGGACGACGTAGACCAGGCCGAGCAGCAGGTACGGCTCGACCCCGACGCCGCTCCAGAGCATCAGCCCCGCGGCCGCCACCGCCACCAGCAGCAAGTAGGTCGCGAGCAGCAAGTTGATTCCCAGGAACAGCCCGAGCAGGTACTGGCTGCGCGAGAGCGCCCGGCCGAGCGTGGGCAGGATGGTCCCCGACTTGATCTCGCCCGGCAGCACGAACGCGCCCATGAAGGCCGCCAGGATGAAGGAGAAGACCGCGTTGGTGTTGAGCAGGGACCCGATGGACTGGGCGAAGAGACGCCGGGCCTGCTCGGCGGCCCCGGCCTCCGACAAGCGTGCGGCGAAATAGATGCCGCCCGCCGAGGAGACAAAGATGAAGAGGAAAAAGAGCGACAGGGCCAGCAGGGCGCGGTTGTGCAGCAGGCCGCGGTAGGTGTTCCAGGCCACGGCCCAGACTTTCATCGCGGGCCTCCCGGCTCGGGCGGGGTGTCCTCGACGGCTTCGAGGAAGAACTCTTCGATGGTGGAGCGGGCAGGGACGGCGGAGAGCAGTTCGCCGCCCTCCTGCCAGAGCCGCTCGATGGCGGGGCGCTGCTGGTCGCGGTCGAGCACGATGCGGTGCAGGCGGTCCTGCTCGTAGACTTCGGCGCCCTGCTGGCGCAGGGCGTCGAGCAGGGCGGGCGAAGCCCCGCGCACCGTCAGCTCCATGCGGCTGCTGGCTTCCAGCAGCGCCCGCACCGAGCCCACCCGCTGCAGCCGCCCGCGGTGAATCACGCCCACGCGGTCGCAGACCAGCTCGATCTCCGAGAGCAGGTGCGAGCTCAAGAAAATGGTCTTGCCCGCCGCCTTCAGCTCGAGCAGGAGCTGCCGCACCAGGCGGCGCCCGAGCGGGTCGAGCCCGCTGGTCGGTTCATCGAGCACGAGCAGGTCCGGGTCGTGGATGAGCACCTGGGCCAGGCCCAGCCGTTGCAGCATCCCGCGCGAGTAGCCGCCCAGGCGCCGCTGGCGCGCGTCGCCCAGCCCCACTTTTTCCAGCAGGTCGGGCACGCGCACCTGGAGCGACCAGTCGGGCACCTCGTTCAGCCGGCCGTAGTACCAGAGCAGCTGCTCGGCGGTGAGGTAGCGATAAAAGCCCAGGTTCTCCGGCAGGAAGCCGATGCGCAGCCGCCCCCGCGGGTCGCCGAAGCCGTAGTCGTAGACCCGCCCGCGGCCGCGGTCGGGGAAGATGAAGCCCATCAGCAGGTGCAGCGCCGTGGTCTTGCCGGCGCCGTTCGGGCCGAGGAAGCCGAAGATTTCGCCGTCTTCGACTTCGAGCGACAGGCCGTCGAGCGCCTGCACGGGGCGGCGGCGCAGGCGGCGCCAGGCGGGATAACTCTTGCTGACCTCGTCGAAGCGGAGCGCAGCGGCCACGGCCTAGCTCGCTTTCTTCTCGGCCGGCTTCTGCGCGGTAAGCAGGCGCACCTGGCGGTCGAGCCAGGAGTCCAGGTCCCCTCGCACCCCGTGCCCGACTTCACGCACGCGCCCGGCGGGGTCGATGATGATGAGCGTGGGCAGCACGTCGGCCTGGTAGAGGTCGGCCACGCGCCCGCCCGGGTCCCAGACCATCGGCATAGCGTACTTGCGGTCGTCGGCGTACTTCTGGGCGGCGGCGCGGTCGGAGTCGGTGCTGATGGCGATGACCTGCACGCCCTGCTCGCGGCGGGCGAGATAGAACTGGTTGAGCAGCGGCAGCTCGTAGTCGCAGGGCCGGCACCAGCTCGCCCAGAAACTGATGAGGACGATCTGGCCGCGATAGTCGGCGAGCGCCAGCTCGGCGGCCGCCGGGGCGGACTGGCCCGCCGGGGTCAGCACGGGGAGAGAAAACTCGGGCGCGGGCTGGCCCCGCAGCGCGCTGGTCTTGCTTTTCTCGCGTTCTTCGAGGGATTGCGCCAGCCGGTGGGCGCGCCAGGTGACGAGGACGGTTGCCGCCACGAACAGGGCCAGAGCAATTCCCGCGCGCCAACGCCCGCTCATCACCCGCGCCTCTCCCCGGAAGATACGCCAGCATAGTCTCCGGCGTCGCGGAATTCAACGCTGATGGCGGCGCCCTCGCGGTAGCGAGGTGCGTTTACGAGAGGAGGTTCAAGCGGCGCAGCAGGGCCTGGAAGCGCGGGTCGCTCCGCAGGGGATCGAAAAGCGGGTCCACCTTGAGGTCTGCCGACCAGTACGGTTGCTTCTCATAGGCTTTGAGCAACCACTCGAGCGCTTTCTCATTCTCTCCCAGACCCAGGTACACGATGGCCACCCCCCCGGGGATCTCCTGGCCGTGGCCGGGGGTCGAAAGCAATTCCTGGAGCAGCTTGCGGGCTTCGTCCTTGCGGCCCGCGACGCCGTAGGCGTGAGCCAGCCGGGCTGTGTTTGTCTTGTCGCCTCCCGAGAGTTCTCGCGCTTTCTCCAGTTCGCGAAGAGCTTCGGCATACATGCCTTTGAAAAGATACGCCTGTCCCAGCTGGCTGTGGGCTAGGATGTAATTCGGGTCCATCTGCAGGGTCTTGAGTTCTTGCCGAATGCATTCGTCATACTGCCGGGCAATCAGGTAGTGGAGGCCTAGGTGCAAGTGCGGGGCAGGCGAGAGCGGGTCAAGTTCCACGAAGCGTTGGGATTCCGTCAGCGATTCGTCAAAACGCCCCATCGACAACAGGAGATGCGAGTACCAGTGATGAGCGGGGCCGTAGTTCGGGTTGAGTTCGACGGCTTTCTTGAACTCCCTTTCGGCCGCCGGGAAGTCCCAATCGCTCTGGAGATAGACAATGGCCAGGGAGGCGTGGGCTTCCCCGAGCGTGTCGTCCGAGGCCAAGGCCTTAAGGGCCGCGGCCTTCGCCCGGGCAGCCCCTTCTTCAGGGCTCAAGCCCGGGACACCCCAGGTGTAGGTTTCGGCCAGGCCGGCATAGGCCGGACCGTAGTTCGGGTCTTGGGCCACGGCTTGCCGGAAGTACTCCTCCGCTTTTTTGGCCCCGTCGGGAGACCATTTCTCCAGGTAGTAGCGGCCCTTGAGATAGGCTTCGTGGGCAGCGGGGTTGACCGGGCGCCCGCCCGCCAGCCGTGCCTGCTCTTGCGCGGTCATCTTGACGCGGATTTGATCGGCGATGGCCTGCGCGACCTCGCTCTGCAAGGTCAGGACGTCGCGCAGGTCGCGCTCGTAACTGTTGGCCCAGAGGTGGGTATCGGTGGGGGCGTGGATCAACTGCGCGGTGATTCGCACCCGGTCGCCCACGCGCTGCACCGACCCTTCGACCACCGCGTCCACCTTCAATTCTTTCGCAATCTGCGGCAGCGACTTGTCCGAGCCCTTGTAGCGCATCACCGAGGTCCGGGAGATCACCCGCAGGGAACTGATCTTGGCTAGGTCGCCAATAAGCGCCTCCGTCATCCCCTCGGCGAAGTAGTCCTGCTGGGGGTCGCCGGAGAGGTTGGCGAGCGGCAGCACCGCCAACGACTCGATGCGCGGCGGCCCGCCGCGCCCGAGCAACCGCTGCCGCAGCCCGCCAACGTTGAAGCCGACGAGCGCCGCCAGCGTGAGTACGATCACCGCGGGCACCGCCAGGGGCCACCGCCGAGTCAGCGCCGGGCGCCCCAGCACCACGGCGGCGGCCCGGCCGGAGTCCGTGTCGCGCTTCAGGCGCTTCAAGTCGGCCAGCAGGTCGGAGGCGGTTTGGTAGCGGACGCTGCGGTCCTTCTCGAGCGCCTTGTTGATGATGCGTTCCAGTTCGGGGGGCAGTTCCGGGTTCAGGCGCCCGGCCGGTATCGGGGTCCGGTTCAGGATGGCATCGAAGATGACCGCGGTGGTAGTGCCGGAAAACGCCAGGCGCCCTGTCGCCATCTCGTAGAGGACGGCGCCGAAGGAAAAGAGATCGGTGCGGGCGTCAAGCTCTTCGCCCCGCGCCTGCTCGGGCGACATATAGGCCACTGTGCCGAGAGCGACCCCGGGGCTGGTCAGGTGTTCTTCGGAAGCGGTGGCGGCAGTGGCCGCGGCGGAGGGGCTGGTGACTTCTCCCGGCCGGCCCGTCCGCCCGAGCTTCGCCAGGCCGAAATCCAGCAGCTTGGCCTGCCCGCGGCGAGTGACGAAGATGTTGGCGGGCTTGATGTCCCGGTGCACGACGCCCTTGGCGTGGGCGGCTTCGAGGGCATCGGCGACTTGAGTGGCTAGCTCGAGCAACTCGTCGCTGCCCAGAGGTTTCCCCACGAGGCGGTGCTTCAGGGTGTGGCCTTCCAGCAATTCCATGGCGAGAAAAGCCTTCCCCTGGTGCTCGCCGATGTCGTAGATGGTGCAGATGTGAGGGTGATTCAGGGAGGACGCGGCCCGCGCCTCCCGCTGGAAGCGCTCCAACGCTTGCCGGTCGCTGGCCAACTCCTCGGGGAGAAACTTCAACGCCACGCGGCGGCCCAGGCGCGTGTCCTCGGCCTCGTACACCACACCCATCCCCCCGCCCCCGAGCTTCTCGAGGACACGATAGTGGGAGACCGTTTGCCCGATCATACGGATGGAAGACCCGGCGCTCGTCGGCCATCTTAGGCGTCCGCCCGCGACAAGTCAATGAGCCCCGCGCGGCACCCCGTACTCGCTCGGCTATTGCTTCGCCGCTAGAAGTGCGGCTAGAGTGGACGCCCGATGAGCAGAGGCGACGAAGCGGAAGCGCGGGCCCGGCTGGCCGCCCAGCGC
>MEKM01000050.1:7144-8549 GCA_001766965.1 Acidobacteria bacterium RIFCSPHIGHO2_01_FULL_67_28
CCTGGAAGGCGAGCGGCTCATCCCGCGCTTCATTGATTCCTACATCATGGGCTTCGACCGCAAACACTTGAAAAACCCGCCCGACCAGTTCCTGGCCCGCTCGAACCAGCTCGGCCGGCTGGCGCTGCTCCTGCTCGGGCGGCTGCTGGCGGAGAAGGGCGGCGGCGAGTTCTACCGGCTGCGCCTGGGGCCGCTGCGCCTGGCCGACAACGCGGCCGCCGCGCGCTTCCGGGAGAACTTCTGGCGGGCGCTGGCGACGGAGCTGAAGCTCGACTCGCAGGCCGCCGCCGGCCTTGAGCGCGAAGCCGAGGCGTACGCCGACCCGGCCGCGCGGGCGGCGCTGTTCCGGCAGCAGGTGGCGCCGCTGCTCGACCCCACTCCCTCGATGAAAGACAAGGCCGAGCACGCCGGCCAGAAGTTCTACGAGGCGCTGGACAAGGTGGCCGAGCAGGTGGTCCGCCGCGTCTTCAGCGCCGCTTGAGATGATTCCTGACGACTCTCGCTCGATAGCACCGAGAGGTAGCGCAGGATGGCCCCTGCCGGTGGGGCCTTCCTGCGGCTTTTCAAGACCGCGGGTAGCCCCTCGACAGGCTCCTCTCGCGTCCGCTCGGGGCAAGCGGGGCAACCCGCGCTACCTGAAGCCGTGGTGAATACAGCCGACGAAATCGAACGCGTCTCTTCGCTCGAAGAGCGCTTCGAGCGCTGGCGGCGGCGTCTGGGCCTGGTAGCGGGGCCGCTGGCGGCCCTGGCTCTCTACGCCGCCACGAGCGGTCTGCCGGCGGCGGAGCGGCGGCTGGCGGCCGTGCTCGTGCTCGTTATCGTCTTCTGGGTCACCGAAGCCATCCCCATCCCGGCCACCGCGCTGCTGGGCCCGGTGCTGTGCGTGCTCGCCGGCGTGGCCGAGGCCCGCGCCGTTTTTCGTCCCTTCGCCGACCCCATCATCTTCGTCTTCCTCGGCAGCTTCCTGCTGGCGCGGGCGATGACGGTGAACGGGCTCGACCGCCGGGTGGCGCTGGGGGTGCTGGGCTCGCGATTCATCGCCGGCTCGCCGGCGCGCATCCGCCTGGCGGTCGGGGCCACGGCCCTGCTGCTCTCGATGTGGATTTCGAACACTGCCACCGTCGCCATTCTTTTTCCCATCGTGGTCGGCTTGAGCGACGCGCTGGAGCGGCTCTTCGCCGAGGGCGGCCCCGTCCTCGCGCGCGCCGGCCGCAGCTACGCGACCGGGCTGATGCTGATGACCGCCTACGCGGCTTCCGTGGGCGGGCTGGCCACGCCGGTGGGCACGCCGCCGAACCTCATCGGGCTGGGGATGCTCGAGAACCTCGCCCGGGTCAACATCCCGTTCTTCGAGTGGATGCTAGTGGGCCTGCCGGTGTCGCTGGTGATGTTCGCGCTGCTGGCG
>MEKM01000051.1:0-7512 GCA_001766965.1 Acidobacteria bacterium RIFCSPHIGHO2_01_FULL_67_28
TTTTGCGGAAATTGCGGATTTGGGGAGCGCGTTTTTGGCCCCGAAAACGGCCTCCCGAAAATAAACGTCCGCAAAAACCGCAAAAACCGCAGAAACCGTAGACACGCGCGCGGCCGATTTGCTACCACAGCCGCGCCATGAACGAGCAACAGGCCCAATTCCTGAAGCGGCTGGCTTGCCCTGGACCCCTAAGGGGCGAAGGGTGCCGGCTGCCGGTGCAGGCCCAATGACAGACCACCGAGCTGCCTTCCTTCGGCGTGTCGTGCCGGCCGTGCTGGCCTGGCAGGAGAAGACCCGCCTGCCGGCCTCGGTCGTCCTGGCGCAGGCGATCCTCGAATCCGACTGGGGGCGCGCGGCGCTCGCCCGGCGCAACCGGAACCTGTTCGGCATCAAGGCCCGCCCCAACGGCGCCGGCGTCGTCTACTCGACCACGGAGTTCGACGGCGGCCGGCCTCGCCGCGCGCGCGCCCGCTTTGCCCGCTACGCGAGCTTCGAGGAATGCCTGGAGGACTACGCTCGGCTGCTCGCCCGGCCGCGCTACGCTCGCGCGCGCGCCGTGGCCGCCAACCCTTTTGCCTTCGCCGTCGAGTTGCAGCGCTGCGGCTACGCCACCGACCCCCGCTACGCCCGCAAGCTCCACCTCCTCATCCGGCGCTACCACCTGACCCAGTACGACGCCGTCCCCTCTGCCTGTCATCCCGAGCGAAGCGAGGGCCCTGCTTTTTCCCCCGAATGCACCTAGGAGTCCCGGTCATGAGAACCCCGCATGTTCGCATCGTTGTCCTCCTCCTGCTTCTTGCCTCTTGCCTCCTGCTTCCAGCCTGCGACAGCTTCGAGCGCAACGCCTACCGCACGCTCAAGGTCACCAAGGTCGAGTACGAGCTCCTGCAAGAGCACGCCGCCCGCGCCTACCTGGCCGGGCGGCTGACCGAGGAGCAGTGGAACCGCTTCGCCGTGGCCGGCAACCGCTTTATCGCCGCCCACACACTGGCCGCCGACCTGATGAAGACCTACCAGGAGGTGCGCCGCGCTCCGGGCACGCCGCTGGCCCCGCCCGAGCTGCGCCAGGACCCGCGCGCCCTCGAGGCCAAGATCACGGCCGCGCTGGCGGCCCTGCCGCCGCTGCTCGTTGATCTGCGCGCACTGCTTGCCGCCTTCGAGCAACCCGCGCCCGCGGCGACGCGGTAGCGCAGGTTGGCCTCGCGGAGCAAGGACTACCTGCGGTTTTTTCAACGGCCGCGGGTACCCCGCTGCGCGGGGAACCCGCGCTACCAGTGAAGGGAGGAGGGAATCGATGGCACTCACGAAACGTGAACTCGTGACCTGGGTGGAGCTCATCCAGCTCGTCGCCCAGATGACTCTGGCCGCCGTGGCCGCCCTGAAGGACGACGACCCGGTGGACTTCGACGCCGTCAAGATTCGTGTCACCCCGGAGGAAGCCCTCCGCCGCGCGCAGGCCGAAGCGCAACAAAAAGCAGATTCCTCCCCCGCGTCCGCGGGGTCGGAATGACGAGCACACTGCTTGTTTCTTGTTGTCATCCTGAGCGAAGCGAAGGATCTCAAACCTTGCCGGAACTTCACCCATGACGTCCAACGAACCCGCCAAGCCCGATCACCGCTATTTGAAAGCCTCCCTCGTGGGTGGGGCAGGGGGACTGGTCGCCGTGCTCTTTTTTCTGCTCGAGCAGCGCCCCGAGCTCGCCCGGCTCCTGCTCGAGCGCGTGGTCATCGCCTGGGGGCCGCAGTTCGTCATCGTCCTGCTGCTCTTCGCCTTTCTCTATCTGCTGGCCGACCGCTACGCCCCTCGGCTCATCGACGCCCAGCACGAAACCGCGCTGGCCTTGCAGAACCTGGCGCGCGCGGTCGAGCAGCTCGTCGCCCGCGAAGACTCTTTCCAGCGCGAGCAGGACGTCCTCCTGAACCACGTCGCCCGCCGCGTCGACGCCCTCCACAAGCTGCTTGAGGCTCACCACCGCCGCCTGAACGGCCACCTGGTGCGCTTGGCCGAGGCGAACGGAAAAAGCAAACCGCCCCGCCGCGGGCCGAAAGCCGCGCGTCGCCCCACCAGGCGGCGCGAACCCGCCCCTGAACTGCCCTTGCGGCGCAACCGTCGCGCTACTGTCGCGCCTCCGCCCTCGCCCGGCCCCACCGCCGAGCCCGCGCGGGGGGCTTGACCCGCCCCGAAGCTTTCCCTATAATCCCCTGCTTACCCACCGGAGGCAGGTGTTTTCCACGGGACAGGTGAGGGCGCTAGGCAGGGTCTAGCCATTCGGCTCAAGACCGCAGGCTGAAAGACCGCCGCCCGGAGGGTTCGACGAGCTGTACAAGGAGGCTTCGTGCAACTCACCTTCTGGGGCGTGCGCGGGTCCATCCCGGCCCCTGACCGCGACGCCTGGCGCTACGGGGGCAACACTCCCTGCCTGGAGCTGCGCGACCCCGACGGCCAGCTCTTCATCCTCGACGCCGGCACCGGCATCCGCGACCTCGGCCGCCAGCTCATGTCCGAGATGACTACGCCCGGCCTCGCCGCCAATCTCCTCTTCACCCACTACCACTGGGACCACGTGCAGGGCCTGCCCTTCTTCGAGCCCATTTATTTCCAGGGCAACACCTTGAATCTCTTTGGCCCGCGGCCGCAGGCCGACGCTCCCTCGAGCCTGGCCGGGGTGTTGCACGCGCTCTTCCGCGCGCCGTTCTTCCCGGTGGCCACGAGCGCCCTGCGGGCCAGCCTGCCGCTGCGGGAGCTCGACCCGGTGAGCGACTTCACTCTGGGCAAGACCCGCATCCGCACCTGCCGCACCAATCACCCGCAAGGGGCCATCGCCTACCGCTTCGAGAGCCGCGGCGCTTCCATCGTCTACGCCACCGACCACGAGCCCGGCAACGCCGAGCTCGACCAGGGCTTGCGGCAGCTCGCCCGCGGCGCCGACGTCCTCATCAGCGACGCCCAGTACCGCCCCGAAGAGCTCGGCGCCCAGAAGGCCGGCTGGGGCCACGGCTCCTGGAAAGCCTCGGCCGAGCTTGCCCGCGCCGTCGGCGTCAAGCACCTCGTCCTTTTCCACCACGAACCCATCCGCACCGACTTCGAGCTCGACCACATCGTCGTCCAGGCCCGGGAGATTTTCCCCGCCACCTGGGCGGCGCAGGAAGGCATGCGGCTCCAGGTCAGCCGGCGCGAGGTGCGCCTGGAAACCCGCAGCCACCGCTTGAGCCCCCGCGCGCCCGTCCACCTGCCCGCGCACGTCGAAGTCGAGTCCAACGGGAACCGCGTGCGGGAAGAGGCCCGCGTCGAGAACTTCAGCTTCCAGGGCGCCTATCTTTTGAGCCCCTGCGCCTACGAGCTCCAGCAGCCGATTGACCTGGCCGTGCCCCTGCCCGCGAACGGCAACGGCCATCGCCGCCGGGCGGAGACGGCCGGCGAGCTGCGCCTGCGCGGCTACGTCGTCCGCGCCGAGGCGCTCACCACCGACAGCGGCTGGATGGGCATCGGGGTGATTTTCCCGGGCTCGCGCGAGGCCCAGGCCGTCGCCCAGCCCGCTGCGCCCGCGCCCGATTCGGGTGCGCCCGAACCGGGCGCCCCGCCGGCGGGCACGCCCGACTCCGACTAGGATCTCGGTACTCGGTACGAGGTACTTCCGCGATGCGCGCCTACGTCTTCGTCAACGTCAAAGCCGGCAAGACCAAGGAAGTGGCGGCGCGCCTGCGCGAGCTCGAGGGCGTCACCGCCGTCGACCCCTGCTGGGGGACTCCCGACATCATCGCCGTCGTCAGCGTCAAGACCGAGCGCGCGCTGAACGACCTCGTCCTCAACCGCATGCAGAAACTCCCGGGCGTCGAACACACCGACACCCACATCACCCTCGACTAGAAGGCTCCACCAGGCCTGCCTTCCACTCCTTGTCCACCGCGTCGCGGTAGACCAGCCAGCACCCGCCCACCTTGCGCCCCGCCAGCCGCCCTTCGGCCAGCCAGCGGTAAATCGTGTCGCCCGACTTCCCCAGCAGCCGCGCCGCCAGCGCCACCGTCAGGGCTTCCCGCTTTTCTTCCGCCGCCAGCAGTGCGATCGCTTTGGCCATCCCCTTCGCGTCCTCCCGAGTCGGATCGCCCTCCGAGCCCGCCTGGCGCTTCAGTTTCGGTACCTGGTGGATCACGGAACTCGCGTACGCGGCGCCTGGAGTGAGCGCCTAGCCGGCCCAGCGGGCCAGGGCCCGCGGGTCGAGCTCGTAGAACCAGAGGTCGCGGGTGTCGAGCCGGATGCCGGCGCGCCCGAGCCGCCGGGCCACGAAAGCGGATTCGCCCGTCGCCTCGGCGCCGTGGCGCAGAAAGCGTCCGAGGGCGTCGCGGTCGAGCTCGGTGCGCAGCCGCAGGAAGCGTTGCCCGGCCCGCCAATGCGCCAGCGCCCGCAGCGCCGCCGCTTCGCTGCGCACCACCACCGGCTGCGAGCGCCGGTAGCCCACCCGGCCGAAAAGCAGCCGCCGCGACCGCCGCGAGTGGCCGTTCACCCGGGCGAGCTCCGGTTGATGCTTCCGGCAAAAGCGCTCGAGGGCCGCCTCGAGACGCCGCTGCCGCGCCGCGCAGTCGCGCCCCGCCTCGACGGCGGCGGCCTGGGCGCGGGCCACGGCGGCGGCGCGGCGCTCGTCGAGCCAGGCGAGGCGCGCCTGGAGCCGGCCGAGCTTCGCCAGGGCGGCGTCGGCCTGCCCCCAGCAGTCAATGCGCGGCGGCTGGTTGTTCCTGGCCGGGAAAGCGAACTGCCCCCTGGGTGGTCCTATTTTCACGGTGATTCCTTCCTTGCCGGCGCGGCCAAGCGGGGTGGCGGCGGAGCGGGGAAGAGCCGAAAAAAAAGCTTGACGCTCGGCCGCGCTGGGCTACAATAAACACGAGCGGTGTACACTATAAAGGTGTAGCTTGTCAAGGGGTTTTCCGTGACCGAAGATTGGCGCCGCAAAATCAAAGACTTGCGGGCCGAACTCGGCCTGTCCCAGGACAGGCTGGCCCGGCGCTTGCGGGTGACGAAGAAAACCGTGGCGGAATGGGAGCAGGGCCGCCAGCCCCCCAGCCCCGAGCGCGCCCTGCAAATGGCCCGACTGGCCGCGCCCGGGGGGCTGCGGCGTTGGTTCACCGAGTTCGCTCTCGAGCGCATCGGCGCCGACACGCCGCTGGTGTTGGACGCACTCGTGCCGGGGCGGACGCCCCGCGGCGGGCAGCGGGCGCTGCCTTCGGCGGACTTGCGGGTGATTGCGCCGGCCGACTGGGACGACCGCTTCCGGGCGCTCGAGCGGCTCGACCACTACGTCCCCATCCCGGTGCTGCGGGATGCGGCGGCGGCCGGCTCGCCCCGGGAAATTTCCGATGCCGATATCGACGGCTACGCGCTTATCTACTACGCCTGGTGCCCCAACCCGGCGAACTTCACGTGCGTGCGCGTGCGGGGCGACTCGATGGCGCCCATCCTCCACGACGGCGCCCTGGTGGCCATCGACCACGCGCAGCGCGATCCGCTCCTGCTCCATCAAAAAATGGTGGCGGCGCGCCACGAGGGCGGGGTCACCATCAAGTGGCTGGAGCGCCGGCCGGACAATTCGCTCACGCTCGTCCCCGAAAACAAAGCCTACCCGAGCGTCCTTCTGCCCCGCACGCCCGACAACCCCGTCGTCGGCCTGGTGGCGTGGTGGTGGAATAGGCAAAAGTAGGCGTGTAACTCGGGCTGAAGAGTGATCTCCCTTGTGCAACAGCCTCCTCTCGCCCTGAGCGGAGCCGAAGGCGGAGTCGAAGGGTGGTGGAATAGGCAACGCTAGCGACTCCCGCCACTGGCGGCAGGGAAGAATCCCGGCTAAGATTCTGGCCATGCCCGCTCGCCGCAAAGCACGTCCCCGTCGCCGCCGGCCGGTTTCCGGCGCGCGCCGGGAGGACGAGCAGCTGCGCCTGGCGCGCGCAGTGCAGGAAGCGCTGCTGCCGCCGCCGCTCACGGCGCTGCCCGGGGTGGAAGTGGCGGCGCGCTTCCAGCCGTCGCAGAGCGTCGGCGGCGACTTCTACGACTACTTCCCGCTCCACGCCCGCCACCTGGCGTTCTATCTGGGCGACGTGCAGGGCAAGGGGCTGGAAGGGGCGATGTACGCCCTACTCGTGAGCGGGCTGATGCGCGGGTTGAACAAGACCGGCAACGAGCCCGCCGCTCTCGTCGAGTTCCTCAACCGCCGCCTGGCGCTGCGCGCCCTGCCGGGCAAGTTCTGCGCGCTGGCCTACGCGGTCTTCGATTTGGAGCAGCGCCAGTTGCGCCTCGCCAACGCCGGCCTGCCCTTCCCCTGGCTGCTGCGCCACGGCCAGCTCACCCGCGTCGAAATCCCCGGCATCCCCGTCGGCATGTTCAACCCCTGCCAGTACGACCAGGGCGTGGTGCGGCTGGAGTCGGGCGATCGCCTGCTGTTTTACACGGACGGCCTGCCCGACTCGCTCGAAGCCCTCTACCCGCGCGCGGGCGACGGAGAAAAGCAGTTGGCGCGGCTGCTGGGGGAGTCCGGGACGCGCTCGGCCGCAGCGCTGGCCGACCGGCTGGTGGGGCGGCTGCAGCTCGAGCGCCCGTTGCGCCGCCGGAAGCGGCTGGAAGACGACGCCGCTTTCCTCGTGGTCCACATCCTCTAACCCGCCATGCCTGCGAAGAGGCGCCGTCCTGACCAACGCCGCGCGGCGGAAGCAACCGAGCAGGTGCGGCTGGCGCGCCAGGTGCAGCAAGGCCTCCTGCCGCCGGCTGAACTGACGCTCCCCGAGGTCGAGGTGGCGGGGCGCTACCTGCCCTCGTGGTCGCTCGGGGGCGATTTCTACGACTACTTCCGGCTGGACGACGGGGCGCTGGCTCTCTATCTCGGCGACGTACAGGGCAAAGGCCTGGCGGGCGCCCTGGACGCGCTGCTGGTGAGCGGGCTGCTGCGCGGCGTGCACAAGGCGGGCGCGCGCCCGGCCGAGCTGCTCGCTCTCTTGAACCAACGGCTCTGTCTGCGACGCGGCCCCGGGCGCTTCTCCTGCCTCGGCTACGCGCTGCTCGAGCGCAGCACCCGGCGGCTGACCTTCGCCAACGCGGGTTTGCCGTTCCCGCTGCTGGCGCGGGGCGGGGACGTGCGGCGCCTGGAGCTGACCGGCTCGCCCGTCGGCCTGTTTGAAGACGCCGCCTTTGACGAGACGCGGGTCGAGCTCGCGCCGGGCGACCGCGTGCTCTTCTACAGCGACGGTGTGACGGATTCGCTCCGCGCCCGGGACCCCGGCGGGCGCGACCGCGACGAACAGTTGCGCGAACTCGTGCGCGGCGCCGGGGACGTTCCGGCCGCGCAGGGCGCCGACGCCCTGCTCCGGCGCCTGCGCCGCCGCGGCCGCGCCCCCCGCGACGACATCAGCTTCGTCCTCCTGCGCATCCGCTGACCCCGCACCCGCCCGCAATAGACAACAGGTAGCGCAGGATGGCCCCTGGTTCTGGGGCCTTCCTGCGGGTTTGTTTGAGAACTGCCGCAGGTAGCTCGGCCC
>MEKM01000051.1:7518-8777 GCA_001766965.1 Acidobacteria bacterium RIFCSPHIGHO2_01_FULL_67_28
ACGGGGCCTCGCAACCTGCGCTACGAGTCCCGCTCCGTTTTGTCATCCCGAGCGAAGCGAGGGATCTGCTTGTCGCCTAGCGGCGGAGGCGCAAGGCGTGGTTCAGGACCCAGAGCGGACCGACGAGCAGATGAGTGAGGTTGTGGAAGAACGCCGGCGAGCGCTTCTCGTAGAGCCCGTGGCCGATGAACTGGAGAATCCAGCCGGCAAGGAGCAGCCCGAGCGCGGCGCGCCAGTCGAGCAGCCGCGCCCCCAGGTAGAGCAGCAGGGTGGCGGCGAGCATGGCGGCGCCCAGGCGCGCGTCCAGCCAGAGGTAGAGTCCCGCCATTACGGCAATCAGCAGCAGCGCGGCTTCGACCCGCGCGCCCTCGACGGTGAGCACGGGCACGGACAGCAGCCCGAGCAGCCCGGCGAGGATAAGTGGGATGCCGGCGGCGTGACACCACTTGTTGCCGGCGGTGCGGTGGTGGGCTTCGTAGTCGGCCCAGAGCGGATCGAGGCGGCTCGCCCTCATCGTGTCGGCCATCCTAGGCGGCCGCTGCTATCAAGTCAACGCGAAGCGGCGCGCCTGTTTACCCTGAGCGAAGCCGAAGGGCCCGCCGACTTGTCCCGAGTGCAGCCGAGGGAAGCCTTGGCGTAGGCGGGTTTGACTTTGCCGGAGGCGGCGCGTAGGATGCGCGGCAAGACTTTGATGAATCCCTTTGAGGGATGGGCTGCGGGCGATTTTCGCCACCACGCGGTTGAGTTCTGCGCCCTGGCCCGCGACGCCTACGGCCTCGAGCTCGACTTCTCCCCCGGCACCCTCGGCCGGCTCGACGACCTGATTGACTCGAACTTCGGGCCCGGCTCCGCTGACCAGAACTCCAACCTCATCGTCGGCATGGGCTGCTACCTGGGCGAAGTGGTCATCCGCGCGCACGGCGGGGCCTGGCGGGCCGACGAGGAGTTCTTCCACTCGCCCGCCGTGGTCATCGAGGGGAAGCTGCAGACGCGGACGTTCCCGCTCTCGCGGGTGTGGCGGCGGTTCGAGTACGGCATCGAGCACTCGCTGGTCGCTTACTACGGCGACGTCCGCCGCACCCTCTCCCGGTTGTAGCCCTAGTGGAATCGAACTTCCCAGACTCGCCACTCTCCAGCCTGCCAGTTGTACACGACCTCGCTAATGATCTTGCTGTTGTAGAACTTCAGCACGTGACGCATCGGCCCTCCCATTGTCAAGCGGAGTTCGGGCTCGCCTTTCAGTTTCTCCTCCACGAATA
>MEKM01000052.1:0-14260 GCA_001766965.1 Acidobacteria bacterium RIFCSPHIGHO2_01_FULL_67_28
AGAGGATGTTCGGCATCCCGGGGCGCACGAGGCGTTCGACGCCTTTCAAGAAGTTCGACGCCCACTGCGCGGGGTCGAGCCCGCGCGGCTGGCGCTGGTAGTCCACCCCGATGAGGTTCACCCGCTCTCCCCGAATCTCCAGCTCCGAGCTCCGTCCCCGCAGGATGAGCACGCCGCGCCGGGCGAACGACTCGGTCGCATAGTCTTCCGCCCCGGCGTAGATTTCGTGGTTGCCCAGGCAGCCGAACCGGCCATAGCGACCTTCGACGCGCGCGAGCTCGAGGATGGCTGCCCCGAGCGGGTCGCCGCGGCTGGTGATGAAGTCGCCGGTGTGCAGCACCAAGTCAGCGGCAATCTCCCGCGCCAGGCCGACGACGCGGCTAATCTCCTCGACCGGCATGTAGGCGCTGGCGTGCACGTCGGTCAATTGCAACAGCCGCAGGCCGTCGAGCGCCTCGGGCAGCTTCGCGATCGGCACATTGACTTCCTGGACGCCGTATTTCTGCCGGCCGATGAGAAACCCGTAGCCGACCATCACAAACGGGATTGCCCCGGCGACATAGGTGGCCGTCTGGAGGAAGTACCGCCGCTCGGGCTGCGGCGGGTCTTCAGCGGCCCGCCGAGCCAGCAGGCGCTGCCCCAGCCAGCCGGCGCCGCGCACGAGCCCGATGAGCAGGAAGGAAAACATCGAGGCGGTGAGCCACAGGCCGATCGGGATCATCACTTCCGAGCGGCGGAACTGCATGAAGAGGGACAGCAGGACAGGGGCGCCTCCGGCCACCGCCCAGCGCAGCGGCGCCGCCACAAAAACCACCAGCAGCAGCAAGAACCAGCCGTAAAGCGGAGCTCCCAGTGCCCACCGCTGCCAGCCCTGGGGCCGGCTGCGGACCAGCTTTCGCGCCCGCCAGAACCAGAACGCTTGCGAGCCAACAAGCAAGCCGAGGACGGAAAAGAAAATCAAACCGGCCAACCATCCGGGCATCATGGCTGTTTAGACGCTAACGGGCCGCAGCCATGATGGCCGCGGCCAGCTCCTCCGGCTTCGAGACGGGCGGCTGGCAGGTGGAGTTGACGCAGACGAGTCCCACCGGACCGCCGGCAGCAAGATGCGGCAAGGTTGAAGCCAGGCCCGCCGGCAACCGCTCGGCGGAAATTTCTTTCGGCTCGTACTGGAGCACCGCCTTGCCGAAGCGGAAAGTGTGGTGGGCGGCGCGGGCGAGCGCCTGGGTGCGGGCGTCGGCGCGCTCGCCGACGATAACCACCTCGAGCGGCTGGCGCGCGTGCAGCAGCGCCGCCAGACCGTAGGTGGCGGCGTAGAGCCCGTAGGCGTCGGCCAAGCCGGCGAAAGCTTCAAGGGTTTGCTTTGCCTTCTCGCGGTAGTCCCGGTTCATCGTGTAGCTCGCCAGGCGGTCGAGCGCCATGGCGGCGACGGGGTTGGCGGCGGGAGTGGGCGAGTCCTGAAAAGGCTTGCGGGGGATTTCGAGCCCCGCAGCGATGGGCGGCGCGCCCTGCGGGCGGTCAAAGAAGCCGCCGTCCTTCGTGTCCCAGAACTTCTCGAGGCAGAGCTTCATCGCATGCTCGGCCTGCTCGAAGTAGCGGCGCTCGCCCGTGAGTTCGAAGGCGTCGAGCAGAGCCGCGGCCATAAAAACCTGGTCATCGAGCACGCCGCCCGCCCAGTCGGCGTCGTTGACGCGGCCCTCCGGCGGGCAGATGTGCGCGAAACCCCAGGGGTCGCTCCAGGCGCTCTCGAGGATGCGGTCAAGCGTGCGCAAAGCGAGCTGGCGGCAGTGGTCGCGGCCGAGCACCCGATACGCTTCGAGGTAGGCCGAAATGAACATCGCGTTCCAGCTGACGTAAAGCGTGGTGTCGACGTACGGCGTGGGCCGCTTCACGCGCGCCTCCAGCAGCTTCTTCTTGGCGGCGGCCAGGCGCTTCTCAATCTCTTCCGGCGCGACGGCGCGTTTGCGGGCCAGCTCTTCGACCGGCTCGGCGACCCAGAGGACGTTCTTCGCCGCGTTGTGGTGCATCTCGCCCTGCTCGGCGACGTCGTAGTGCTCGGCGACGAGCGCGGCGTCCTCGGCCGGGAGCGCGGTCCGGACTTCTTCGAGCGTCCAGGTGAAGTAGTCGCCGTCATCGTCGAGGCTGTAGTCAGCGTCCTGGCTCGAGTAAAAGCCGCCGCGCTCGAGATCGGCCAGCGTGGTGTTGACCCAGTTGACGATGCCGTCGGCGACCTCGCGGTAGAACGGATTGCCGGTGACCTGGAAGCCGTGCAGGTAGTTCTTCAACAGCTCCGAGTTGTCGTAGCTCATCTTCTCGAAGTGCGGCACCGACCAGCGGGCGTCGACCGAGTAGCGGTGGAAGCCGCCGGCCAGCTGGTCGTAGACGCCGCCGCGGGCCATCGAGTCGAGCGTGGTGGTGACAACGGTCAACAAATACTTTTCGCTGCTCATCTGGTAGCGTTCGAGAAGCAGCTCCAACGCCGTCGGGTGGGCGAACTTGGGCGCGGTGCCGAAGCCGCCGTGGCGGATGTCGAAGAGGCGCACGGCAGAGTCGGCAATGGCGTCGACGACCGCGGGCGAGAAATCGCGCCGCGCCCCGACGAACATCTCCGCCTGGGCCATGGCCTCGACCAGGTTGTCGGCGCTCGCCCGGATCTCGGCCTGGCGCGTCTGGTAGTTGGCGGCGATGGTCGCGAGCACGCGCTTGAAACCCGGCCGCCCGAAGTAGTCCTCCGGCGGAAAGTAGGTGCCGCCGAAGAAGGGCTTGCCGTCGGGAGTGAGGAAAGCGGTGAGCGGCCAGCCGCCCTGGCCGCTGATGGCGCTGACGGCGGCCTGGTAGCGGGCGTCGATATCAGGGCGCTGGTCGCGGTCGACCTTGACGGGGATGAAGTGCTGGTTGATGAGCTTGGCGGTCTCTTCGTTTTCGTAGCTTTCGCGGTCCATCACGTGGCACCAGTGACACCAGACGGCGCCGATGTCGAGCAGGATGGGCCGGTCCTCTTTTTGCGCGCGCTCCAGAGCCTCCGGGCCCCAGGGATACCAGTCCACGGGCTGGTGGGCGGCGCTCTTGAGATAGGCGCTCGAGGAGTTCTGCAAACGATTCGCTTTGTTCGCGCTCATGGGAGAAGTCTTGCCCCGCGGGCCGGCCTCCGCCCGAACCCGGAAGCCGGGGGACTAGTTGGGCTTGGAGGCGTCGGGGGTCGAGGCATCGGCGGGGCCGAGCGGCTTGCGCCCGGCGAAGCCTTCATCCATCCGGTGCCAGTAGCGGATGCGCTCCTCGCCCAGCTTCCAGCAGAGATAGACCTGCTCGTCGTTGACCACGCTGGGGAAGTCGACCAGGCCGACGTCCAGATCCTTCACCACGCACCCGGTCTGCTCGATCTTGCCCAGAGCCTCGCGGATGGCGGCCACACACTTGTCGCGCTCGAGCTTCTTCTCGGCCAGGTAGGCGTAGGGCGGGATGATGCCGCCGTAGAGCAGGATGCGGTTCTGGATGCGGGAGAACTCCTGCTCAATGACCTCGCTGGCCTTTTTCTTTTCGATGGCGGTGGCGAGGAGCTGCTGGAGGAGCGGCAGCAGGCCTTCCGCCTCCTGGCGGTTGAAGAGCCGCTCGGGGCGCTCGGCTTCCTGCTCGCCGTCCCGCTCCGAGTCCTGCTCGTCGTCGTCGGATTCGAAGTCGTCGTCGCGTTCGTCGTCGGGCATCGCTGTCCTCAAGCCAGGCTCAACATCCGCTCCAGGGCCACCCGGGCCCAGCGGCGGGTGTCGTCACTTACTTCGATGCGATTCACCACCTGCCCGGCCACCAGGTTCTCCAGCACCCAGCAGAGGTGCTGCGGGGCGATGCGGAACATGGTGGTGCAGACGCAGACGTTGGGGTCGAGCGAAATCACGAGCTTGTCCGGGTTCTCCTTGGCCAGGCGGTTCACCAGGTGAATCTCGGTGGCCACCGCCCACTGGGAGCCCGCCGGGCTCGCGGCTACTTGCTTGATGATGCCTTCGGTCGAGCCGAGGGCGTCGGCTTTCTCGCACACTTCCCAGCGGCATTCGGGGTGGGCGATGACGCGGAGGCCGGGGTGCTCGCGCCGGACGCGGTCGACGTGCTCGGGCAGGAACCGCTGGTGGACGGAGCAATAGCCCTTCCAGAGCAGCACGCGGGCGCGGCGGATCTCGCCTTCCGTCAAGCCGCCGCGGGCACGGTGCGGGTCCCAGACGGCCATCTCCTCGAGCGGGATGCCCATGCGGTAGGCGGTGTTGCGGCCGAGGTGCTCGTCGGGGAGAAAGAGCACGCGCTCGCCGCGGGTGAACGCCCACTGCATGACCTTGGCGGCGTTGGAGCTGGTGCAGATGGAGCCGCCGTTCCGGCCGGTGAAAGCCTTGATGGCGGCGGTCGAGTTCATGTAGGTGACCGGGATGGCTCGCAAGTCCCCGATTTGCTCGAGCGTGTCCCAGCAATCCTCCACCTGGCCGATGTCGGCCATGTCGGCCATCGAGCAGCCGGCGTTGAGGTCGGGGAGAATCACCTGCTGGTGGGGCTGGCAGAGAATGTCGGCG
This sequence comes from Acidobacteria bacterium RIFCSPHIGHO2_01_FULL_67_28, assembly GCA_001766965.1. Taxonomy (GTDB): domain Bacteria; phylum Acidobacteriota; class Terriglobia; order Acidiferrales; family 2-02-FULL-67-57; genus 2-02-FULL-67-57. The sequence goes on from MEKM01000052.1 coordinate 4,551, forward strand.
CTTTCGGCCATGAAGTGCACGCCGCAAAACACGATGAACTCGGCGCGCGTCTGCGCGGCCTGCTGGGAAAGCTTGAGCGAATCGCCGCGAAAGTCGGCGAACTTGACCACTTCGTCGCGCTGGTAGTGGTGGCCGAGGATGACGGCGCGCTCGCCGAGCGCCCGCTTGGCGGCCGCATTGCGCTCATCGAGCGAAGTGTCCGGCACCAGCAGATAGTCGGAGAAATTGCAGCCCACGCCCTTTTCGACTTCGGGGACGCGGATCGTCTCCGGCTGCTTGAGCGGCTCGAGCGTGGTCAGGGGCATCGTCTTATCCGCCGATAAAAACCATCGTCCGGCTGGGCGGCGCAAAGTCCGAGTCGTTGATGTGGTGGCCGTCTTCCTTCATCGCCACGATGCGCTCCACTTCGCCGGCAATCTCCCGCTCGGGCGCGCCGGCGCGCACCAGCCCGCGCAGGTCGTGGTCGACCCGCGAAAACAGGCACGTCCTTATTTTACCATCCGCCGTCAGCCGGATGCGGCTGCATTTGCCGCAGAAGGGCTCCGACACCGGGGCCACCAGGCCGAGTTCGCCCGGGGCGCCGTCGGCGAAGCGGTAGCGCAGCGCGGTCTCGCTGTCGTACTGCCGCGGCAACTCCTCGAGCGGCAGCCCGGCTGACTCGAGCGCCCGGCGCATCTCGCGCGCGGTCACGACGCGCGTGCGGTCCCAGATGTGGTCGGCGTCGAGCGGCATGAACTCGATGAAGCGCATCACGAGGCCGCGGTCGCGGGCGAAGCGGGCGAAGTCGGCGATTTCGTCGTCGTTGAAGCCGCGGACGATGACGGCGTTCACTTTGACCGGGGCGAGCCCGGCGGCCCGGGCAGCGTCAATCCCGGCCAGCACCCGCTGGAGCGCCCCGCGGGTGCGGGTGATGGCGTCGAAGCGCTCGGCGCGGAGCGAATCGAGGCTGACGTTCACGCGGTTGAGCCCCGCGGCTTTGAGCGTGGCCGCCTTCTCGGCGAGCGTGTAGCCGTTGGTGGTGACGGCGACGTCTTCGTAGAGCCCGAGCGCGCTCAAGCGGGCGACGAACTCTTCGACCCCCGCGCGCACCAGCGGCTCGCCGCCGGTGACGCGAATCTTGCGCAGGCCGAGCCGGCCGAGGATGGTGCAGAGGCGGAGCAGTTCCGGCCAGGTCAGCAGGTGCTCCGGCGGCTCGTAGTTTTCCGGCTCGGCGGCCCGGCAGTAGATGCAGCGGAAGTTGCAGCGGTCGGTGACTCCGACGCGCAGGTCGGTGATGCGGCGGCCGTAGGAGTCTTTCAGCATCGGTCCAAAAAACCTTCAGCCTATACCCGCGCCCTCGCAACCGGGTATAGGCTGCGCGCTCTCCTTTCCAAAACCCCTCAACCCTTGCTCGGGCTCACCGGCTGTGTGCCGGGTTTTGCCCTGAGCGAGCCCGCAGGGCGAGTCGAAGGGCCTTCGCGGGACGCATCCCCCTTTCGCGGGACACGCTATCGCCCCGGCGCCCTGGGTTGTCTCTCCCGTAGGCAGCCGGGGTCGGAGAACGATGGCATTGTACCGCCGGATTGAGGCGAGGGCAAGTCCGGAGGAGGCGCACACCCGAGATGATTCCCGAACGAAAATCGAAAAGCGAAATTCGAAACTCGCAGGCTGTACGAGTTTCGAGTGACGAGTTTCGAGTTTCGACGCCTGGCTAGACGCCGAGGATTTGGAGCTGGAGGGAGCGCTCGCGGGGGCCGTCGAGCTCGGCGAGAATCACCGCCTGGAACTGGCCGAGGACCAGCTCGCCGTTCTGCACCTGCAAGGCCAGGTTGTGGCCGAGGAGCATGGCGCGCAGGTGGGCGTCGGCGTTCAGCCGATCGCAGTCGGAGAACTGCGGGTCGTTGTGCTTGTAGTACTGCCCGCGGACGACGGTCTGCTCGAGGAAGTTGCGCATGTCGTCGAGCAGCGCCGGCTGGAATTCGTTGATGAAGAGGGCGAGCGTGGTATGGAGGGAGTTGACCAGGGCCAGGCCGTCGCGCACGCCGCTGCGGCGGACCTGCTCGGCCAGACGGTCGGTGATGTTGATCAGCTCCAGGCGCTCCCGGGTCGAGACCGTCAGGGTCTCGGCCCGCAGCCGCAGGCCGTTCACATGCTCGACTGCCGGGCCCGCCGTTGCCAGCGCCTTTTCGCTCATCTTTCGCTCCCTTCGGCTCCGCTCAGGGCAGGCACCCCCGCGTGCGGCTGCGCCTGGTTTCTATACGTTGGGAACGCCTTAGGGGATTCACGATTCTTCGACGCCAACGCCGATTATAGACGAGCCCGCCGCCGGCTGTCCATGCCCTTTGTGCCCGCGAAAAGCAAAAGGCGGAGCCCGTACGGGCTCCGCCCGCCGATCCGTTCCCAAAGAAAAAGCCCAGCGGCCGAAGCCGCTGGGCTGAATAGAACTTGCGAGCCGGGCTAGTCGTCGCCGTGGGCGGAGGCGCCGGCCTGGCCGACGACATCGTCGAGCACGGTCGAAAGCTGGTTGAGCAGGACGTCCGGGGCCTTCTCGGCGCTGCCGAGCTTCCCGTCGGTCATCCCGGCGAGGAGGCTGCCCGGGTAGGCGTTCTGCCCGAGAACCACCAACTGGTTCTTCTGGCTGGCGGTGATTTCCTCCCACTCGTGGATGTTGTAGACGCAGCCCGGGTCGCCCGCCTGGATGTCGCCCGTGTAGCTGACGGCGCGGGCGCGGCAGCCGCCGCAGTAGTGGCGGTAGTCGCAGATGCCGCAGTGGTCGCCGCGGTCGTCGCGGTCGCTCAAGAGGTCAAACAGCGAGTTGTTCCAGATGTCGAGGAAGTGGGACTTGCGCAGGTCGCCCACCTCGTGCGAGGGGATGTAGACGCAGGGGTTGACCCGGCCGTTCGGCTGGATGGAGCAGTAGCAGCGGCCGGCGCCGCACCCGCCGATGTACTTCGAGAGGACTTTCGTCTGCTTGCCGCGGCCGGAGCCGGCGTGGCCGGTGGCCATCAGGCCGTCCTCCGAGCCGTAGACGATGCAGGCGCGCCCGAATTGCGGCGCGGTGGACATGATGGAGATCTCGCCCTCCTGCAGGAAGCGGTTCAGGGTGCGCAGCAGGTTCTCGCGCTGGGCCGGAGTCAGGTCGTACTGGGCGATCTCCTTGCCGCGGCCCACGGGGATGAAGTTGAAGTGGACGAAGGTGGTGCAGCCCAGGTCCTTCGCCAGGTTGATCATGTCGTCGGCGGTGTGGACGTTCTGCCGGGTGAAGCAGGTGGCGATGCCGGCGCGCAGGCCGGGGGTGGTGGCGACGTTGCGGATGCCTTCGGTCGAGCGCTTCCAGGCGCCGCGCAGCCCGCGGAAGCTGTCGTGCTCGTCGGGGTCGACCGAGTCGAGCGAGACCTCGACGTACTTCACGCCCACTTCCACCAGGCGCTGACAGACTTCCCGGGTGAGCATGGTGCCGTTGGTGGCCACGGTGACGTGGATCTTGCGCTTCTTGCAGTGCTCGAGCACCTTCCAGATGTCCTTGCAGACCAGCGGCTCGCCGCCGGCGAAGGCCACGAAGGGCACGTAGCTGTCGGCCATCTCGTCGAGCACGCGCTGCTTCTCTTCCCAGGTGAGCTCGTCGGCGAGCGGCTTGTGAGTCGCGTCCTGGTAGCAGTGCTTGCAGGTCAGGTTGCAGGCCTGGGTGATGTTCCAGACCACGATCAGCGGGGCCACGAAGCGCTGCGGCGTGGTGAGCCCGTAGGTGGCGATGGACTTCGCCGTGTTCACCAGCGACCGCACCGTCGGCTGGTGGTGGAACACCTTCTCCTTGATGACGTCTTTCGAGACGCCGGCCTTGTTGCGGAAGACTTCAATAAGCTGATGCGGCAGGCCGTACTTCACCTTCTCCATCACGGAGAGGTCGGGCCGGTCATAGCTCGAGAAGAGCTTCTCCAAGTAGCACTGGCCGTCGGCGCCCTTCTGGGTGAGCAGGCCGAGGAACTTGCGCATGTAGGGATTGGAGAGGTAGTCCTCGAAGGGGTGCCGGTCGACGCTCAGGGGCTTGGTGACCTTCTCCACCTGCGGCCGCAGTGCCGTGAGCATCTTCAGTGCTTCCGCCATGACGTAGCTCCTTTGTCAGTCCGTTTCTACTGCCTGCGCGTAAGATGCTTCGTCGTTGCTACCCGTTTCCCGCGCCTAGTCGTCGCCGTGGGCCGACGCCCCCACCGCCGGGCTGGCCGGCTGGGCGTTGCCGATCTGGACGACGGTCGGCTTGGGCTTCTTCAGAACCATCTCCTCGTAAATCTGCCGGACCTGCTTGGCCTCGTAAGCGGCCTTGCGCCGCAGGCGTTCCTCTTCCGCGGCGGTCTGGGGGATGTCGTGGGCCAGCTCGCGCTTGCGGTTGACGTCGTCGTCGTTCAGCCGCAGCGAGTGCTCGTAGGCGTTCAGCTCCACGGCGCGACCCTTGGCGTAGATCTCGTGCTTGCCGTGGGTCTTGTACCACTCGGCCACGGTGGCGTTCTTGTGCATGTTCTCGATGATCTTCCGCCAACCCACGCCGGTGTTGTAGGCGCAGAAGGAGATCTCGCCTTCCTGGGTGGCGTAGGGGATGATGCACATCTCCGTGCGCCGGAAGTCGTAGTTGAACAGGTCCTGGAACCACATGCCGGCGACGAAAAGGAAGTTCCAGGGGTCCTGGCGGCGCTTGAGGGCGTCGGCGTAGGTGCGGTCGGGCGTGGACTTCCCGTACTTCTTGGTGTCGCCGGTGACCGCGAAGGACTTGTCGAACTTCTTGAGCAGGTCCCACAGCGTCAGGCTGGGCGGCGACTGGAAGGGCTTGTAGTGCTTGAGCAGGGCCAGGCCCATCAGGGCGGCGGAGAAGTAGCGCCCGCGCCCGGCGTCGGTGATCTTCTGCATGTCGCGCACCAGGCCGGGGATGTTGAGGAACTGCGGCACGGGGCCCCACTCGCCGGTGTTCTTGTTGATCATGAGGGCGGTGCCCACGCCGCAGTTGGGGTGGCAGCCGCAGCCCACCTGGCCCCAGTCGGTGTCGGGGCCGTGGACGACGTCGGCGAAGTCGGTGAAGGCGTTCATCATGGAGATGGGGAACCAGTCGCGGGTGGGCTCGGTGATGCCGAGCTGCTTTTTGACGTCGTAGGCGAGGTGCGACAGGGTGTAGCGCTGGCGCAGGCGGCGCTCGGCGGTGACCTCTTCGTCGCGCCCGGTGAAGCTGACGGGCTGGAAGGCGATGAAGGCGATCTTCCTGGGGTTGTCGCGGGCGAAGCGGATGATGGGCCCGACCTGGTCGTTGTTCACCCCGTTGATGAGGGTGATGACCAGGATGATTTCAATGCCGGCCTCGTGCATGTTCTCGATGGCCTTCAGCTTGACGTCGAACAGGTTCCCCACCTGGCGGTGGCTGTTGGCGTCGTTGCCGATGCCGTCGAACTGCAGGTAGGCGTAGCGCAGCCCGGCCTCGAAGGCCCGGCGGCAGAACTCCTTGGACTTGGCGAACTCGATGCCGTTGGTGGCCGCCTGCACGCTGTTGTAGCCGAGCTTGCGGGCGTAGCGCACGGCGTCGATGAAGTAGGGCGACATGGTGGGCTCGCCGCCGGAGAACTGCACCGACATCTGCCGGCGCGGCTTGATCTTCATGGCGTTGTCGAGCACTTCGGTGACGTCTTCCCAAGCGAGCTCATGGACGAAGCCCACCTGGTTGGCGTCCATGAAGCAGGGGTCGCACATCATGTTGCAGCGGTTGGTGAGGTCGACGGTCAGCACCGAGCCGCGCCCGTGTTTGATGGTGCTGGAGCCGTGCTTGTGTAGGTCCTTGTCGTTGTGCGCCGGGAGGTCGCGTCCCGGGAAGTTCGACTCGATCCAGGAAAGGAAGTTCGAGTCGATGGCCATGATGTCTTCGTAGCGGCCGTGGGTGGGGCAGTCCTTGACCATCCAGACCTGGCCGTCGCGCTCGATGATCTCGGCCTTGATTTCGCCCACCTTCTCGTTGATGAGCGTGCGCCAGTCCTGCTCGCCGGTGATGATGCGGTCGCGGGCTTCCTTGACGCAGCCGGGGCAGAGCGAATCGGTCGTGCGCGGCCAGCCCAGCTTCGGCTTCGACTTCTGCCAGGACTTCAGCAGGGGTTTCTCGGACCACTTCGGCGTGAAGGACGGGTTCGGGCGGTACTTGTTGAAGAATTGAATGACGTTAAAAGCAAGGCTGGCCGTGGAGCAGATGGCCTGGTCCACGTACTTCAGCACCCGGGTGCTGATACTGGGCATATAGCTATACTCCCTTCCTCATAAGTCGGTTGGGTTGGGGTGGGAGTCAGGAGCGGCGCAAGCAATTAGGTAAGATAACCGCGCTGCTAAGAATTATCCTTTTTGCTGCCGTTTGTTGCGCTCTCCGTGCTCCGTCCCTAACCTCTTTGTCCCGCGCATTTTACCCCAGGTTGTCAAGCCTGCCAATAGCTTTTTCACCCGAACAGCAAAAAATGGGGGTTGGATGGGGTGTATTCCCCCTCGAACGGAACCTATGTTCCTGAAGGTAAAGACGATCTAGAACAAAGGAACATAACGGAACATCTTGGATGTCGGGTCCCATATCAAGGTCAAGCTGGCAGGTGGCGTGGGCTTCGGTCTATTCTTCCATCGGAAGACCACGGCGTGCGGGTCCACCGTCGTAAAGAACCGCACCGCTCCCCGTCCCACGATGGCGGGGTAGGGAAAATCGTAAACCACAACCACCCAGGGCCGCTGCGCGCCGGCCATGTTGGCGTCGAGTGCCGCGATGAGGTGCTCGGTGGGGGCGGCGCGGTCTAGGTACTGCGCGTCTTTCTTCCAGATGTAGGCAACATTGACCGCCAAGCACACCGCCAGCACGGCGGCCCACGCCGACCGCATGCTCCCGCTCCGCGCCCGCTCCCAGACGAAGGCGAACAGCAGACCCACGAGTGCCGCCGTCGCCACCGAAGGGATGTACGTGTGCCGGCTCGACAGTTGCTTTTCGTAGAGGATGAAGCTGTACGGGCCGATCGTCACGAGCAGCCAGGCGAGGAAAAAGAAGAACGCCCGCAGGCGCAGCGGCGCGAACGGCTCTTGCTTCAGCCGGCTGACAATCCACCCGAGCGCGAAGAAGCCGTAGACGAAAAGCAGCAGGCGGTTGAGGCTGCGCAGGTAAACCCCGAAGAAGTGCGGCGTCAGGCCCGACTGCGTTTCACCAAACGGATACGGCCACGGGCCGGCGTACATCAGCGCCACGTAAGCCGCCGTCGCCAGCCAGAAGGGCGCATGCGCCCGCCAGCGCCCCCGCCACGGGCCCCGACCCACGCACCAATCGGCCAGGACCAGGAGCGGAGGAATCACGAGAAACGATTCCTTGGCAAAGACGCTAAAGACAAACGCCACCAGCGCCAGCGCGTACCAGCCGCGCCGGCCGCTCTGCCGGTAACGCACGAAGGCATACGCCGTCGCGAGCACGCCGAGCGCCAGCAACAGCTCGTGGCTCGCGCCAATCCAGAAGACCGGCTCCTGGTGGCGCTCGTAGGCGACGAAGAACAGGCCGGCCCCGACCGCCGCCCGCCAGTTCCCTACTACGGCGCGCACCAGGTGCACCACCAGGAGGCTGTTCACTACATGCAGGAACAAGTTTGCCCAATAGAAGAGCGATGAGTCAGCGCCGAAGAGGGCAAAACAGACGGTGAAGAAGAAGTTCGAAACCAGCCGGCGCCCGCCGAGCGGCATCGCGAAAAGCGCCGTGCAGTGCTCGGCGGCCTTTTCCGCCCCGAGCAGCAGGGCGTAGTCATCGGCGATGAACGGGTTGTCGAGCGCCGGCCAGTAGGCGAGCACCGCGAGCAGGAACACCCCGAACGCAGTCAGTTGGCGCAGCCGGAGTTCAGTCATGGCGGGCCGCCGCGGGCCGATTGTCAACGCCGGGCAAAGCTGCTATTTTGGCGGGAAACCGGCGCTCGCGAAGCCGGTCAGCAGGAATGAGCCGCAAACGCATCGGCATCTTCGTCATCGCCTACAACGCCGTCTCCCACCTCGCCCGCACCCTGGAGCGCATCCCGCCGGAGGTGATGGAGAAGGCCGAGGAAATCTTCGTCTTCGACGACTGCTCGAGCGACAACACCTACTACGCCGCCCTCGGCTACAAGCAGCAGAAAGGCTTGCACAAACTGGCGGTCTACCGCAATGAGAAAAACCTGCGCTACGGGGGCAACCAGAAGCGCGGCTACGAGTACGCGCTCGAGCGCGGCTTCGACATCGTGGTGATGCTGCACGGCGACGGCCAGTACGCCCCCGAAGTCCTGCCGCAGCTCCTCGAGCCGCTTGAGCGCGGCGAGGCCGACATGGTCTTCGGCTCGCGCATGGCCCCCGGCTGCGACCCGCGCGCCGGCGGCATGCCGCTCTACAAGTACTTCGGCAACCGCATCCTGACTTTCTTCGAAAACCGTCTCACCGGGCTGCGCCTCTCCGAGTTCCACTCCGGCTACCGGCTCTATAGCTGCGCGGCGCTCGCGCAGCTTCCCTTCCGGCTGAACTCCGACGAATGGCACTTCGACTCGGAAATCCTCATCCAGTTCCACGAGAAGGGCCTGCGCATCGCCGAGCGCCCCATCCCCACCTACTACGGCGACGAAATCTGCCGGGTGAACGGCCTGCTCTACGCCTGGAACTGCCTCAAGGAAGCGCTCAAGTACCGGCTGCACAAGCGCGGCTGGATTTACGTGCGCAAGTACGACCTCGCCCCGCGCGCCTACGCCTTCAAGCCCGAGCCCCACAGCAGCCACCAGGTCATTCTGGGGCTGCTGCGCGGGCAGCCCCCGCTGGCCGTGCTCGACGTCGGGGCCGCCAGCGGCTACCTGGCCCAGCCCCTGGCCGAGCAGGGCCACCAGGTCGTGGGCATCGAGAACGACGCCGCAGCCGCCGTCGAGGCGCGGCGCCACTGCCGGGAGTTCATCGTCGGCGACCTCGAGCAACTCGACCTGGCGCCCTACGCCGGCCGTTTCGACCGCATCCTGCTGGCCGACGTCATCGAGCACCTGCGCGACCCCGATGCCGCCCTGCGCAAGCTGGCCGATTGCCTGCGCCCGGGCGGCCAGGTCATCCTCTGCGTGCCCAACGTGGCCAACATCGTCATGCGGCTGTGGCTGCTCACCGGCCGCTTCACCTACCAGAAGCGCGGCATCCTCGACCGCACCCACCTGCGCTTTTTTACTTTGGCGAGCGCCCGGGAGCTGGCGCGGGAGGCGGGCCTGCGCGTGGCCGAGGTCCACGCCACCCCCGTGCCCCTGCCCCAGATCGTTCCCTCCACCATGCAACACTGGCCGCTGCGCCAGCTCTATCACCTGCTCGCCTGGCTGGCGCGCACCTGGAAGACGATGTTCGCCTACCAGTTCGTCCTGGTGGCGGAAAAAGTCGCCTACCGCGGCGTCCCCGCCCGCCGCGAAGAAGCCGCCCTCCCCTCCTCCCGCTAGTGCCGTTCCAACTTTTTCCGCCTAGCTGCCTGCGTCCGGGCTTCCCGCTGGTAGGCAACCTCGCGCTCGACAGAGATAGACCCGATTAGTTGGAACGGCACTAGCTACCGTAGAATGACGGCCATGGTCTCCGCCGAGTGGGTCAAGGAGCAGGGCCGCGCCGTGGGGTTCGACCGCGTGGGGGTCGCTCCGGCGACGGAGTTGCCCGAGCTTGCGCTCTTTCCTGAATGGCTCGAGCGCGGTTACGCCGGCGCGATGGACTACCTACAAAAC
>MEKM01000052.1:14269-15287 GCA_001766965.1 Acidobacteria bacterium RIFCSPHIGHO2_01_FULL_67_28
CGACGTCCGGGAGCTGCTGCCCGACGCGCGCTCGGTCATCTGCGGCGCTCTGATCTACGACACCGAGCAGCCGCGCTCGACCGAAGTCCCGCCCGACCCCGCGCGCGGCTGGGTCTCGCGCTACGCCTGGGGCGACGACTACCACACCATCGTCGAAGAAAAGCTAGAGGCACTGCGCGCGCGAGTCGCCGAGCGCGCGGGCAACGGGTTCCAGTGCAAGCTCTACGTTGACACCGGGCCGGTGCTCGAGCGGGTCTACGCCCGGCACGCCGGCCTGGGCTGGCAGGGGAAGAACACCTGCCTGCTGGACGCCGAGCTCGGCTCTTTCTTTTTCCTCGGCGTGCTGGTGACGAACCTCGAGCTCGCGCCGGACACGCCGCTCGCCGACGCTTGCGGCGCCTGCACGCTCTGCCTCGAGGCCTGCCCGACGGGCGCACTCGTCGAGCCGTATGTCATGGACGCGCGGCGCTGCTTGAGCTATCTGACCATCGAGCTGCGCGATGCCATCCCGGATGAGTTCCGTCCGGCTGTGGGCCGACACGTCTTCGGCTGCGACATCTGCCAGGACGTGTGCCCCTACAACCGGCGGGCAGCACTCACGCGCTTGTCGGCGCTCGCGCCGAGAGAAATCGAAACTCGAAGCTCGAAAAGCGAAACTCGAGAAAGACGAGCCGCCGGTCACGAGTCACCAGTCACGAGTCACCAGTCACTCTTTCATCCTTGCCTGGACTGGCTGGTGTCGCTCACCGAAGAGGACTTCAAGCAGATCTTCCGCACGAGCGCCGTCAAGCGCGCCCGCTGGCGCGGCCTGGTGCGCAACGCGCTGGTGGCGATGGGCAACTCCGGCGACGCCCGCTTCCGCCCCGCGCTCGAGCAGCTCGCCGCCTCGCCCGACCCGCTGCTGGCCGAGCACGCCAAGTGGGCTCTCGCGCAGCTTGCCGTAAGGACAAAAGGATGAGGGAGCGACCCCGGTTTCGCGGCTTCCATCCCGAAGCCTTCCGCTTCTTCCGCCGCCTGG
>MEKM01000053.1:0-8259 GCA_001766965.1 Acidobacteria bacterium RIFCSPHIGHO2_01_FULL_67_28
TGAGGTCATGATTCACGTAACCGAAGTGCTGGACTCGAGCGTCTACGACGCCCAGGGGAACTACGTCGGGCGGGTGCGCGAGCTCTGCCTGGTGCCGGCCGAGCAGCCGAACCGCATCGCCCGGCTGGTCATCTCCCGCGGGCGCTATCAGCCGCTGGTGGCGCGCTACGACCAGGTGGCCTCGGTGGCCCCGGGGACGGTGCGGCTGAACGCGGGCGAGCTGCAGCTCGGTCTCTATGAACCCAACGAAGGCTGGCTCACCGTGCGCAAGGACCTGCTCGACCAGCAGATCATCGACATCCACGGCCGCAAGGTGGTGCGGGTGAACGACGTCGGCCTGATCGAGCAGCCGACGGACGGCCGCATGGAGCTGCGCGTGGCCCAGGTGGACGTGGGGCTGGTGGGAGCGGTGCGGCGCCTGCTCAAGGGCGTGGCCGCGCCCGGCTGGATCCGCCTCCTGCAAAAGCGCCTGCCCACCCGCGTCATCCCCTGGGAGTTCGTGGACGTCATCGAGACCGACCCGCTGCGGCGGGTCAAGCTCAAGCTCGAGCACTCGAAGCTCGCCCGGCTCCACCCGGCCGACATCGCCGACATCATCGAGGAGCTGACCCCGGCCGAGCGGGGCGCGGTGATGCAGACGCTGGACGACGAGACCGCGGCCGAGGCCCTGGGAGAGCTCAAGGACGAGTTGCAGGTGCGCATCCTGGAGGAGCTCGACAAAGAGCGCGTGGCCGACATCGTCCAGCAGATGCCCCCCGATGAAGCCGCCGACGTCCTCGCCGAGCTGCCCGCCGCGACCGCCCAGGAAGTCCTCGAAGACATGAGTGGTCCCGAAGCGCGCGAGCTGGCTGCTCTGCTGCGCTTCGAGGAGAACACCGCCGGCGGCCTGATGACCCCGGAGCTTTTCGCCGCCAGCGAAAGCTCGACCGTCGCCGCCGCCACCGCCACCCTGCGGGAGTCCGAGGACGGCGTCGACTCCCTCGACACCATCTACCTCCTCAGCGAGCAGAACGTCCTCTCCGGCGCCGTGCCGCTGGGCCGGCTGCTGCGGGCCGCGCCGGAGACGCCGCTCGGCGGGCTGCGCACCGAGCAGCTCGTTTTCGTGGATACCGAGGCCAAGGAGAAGCAGGTGATTGACCTCTTCGACAAATACAACCTGCGCTCGCTGCCGGTAGTGGACGCCGAGCAGAAGCTCGTGGGCATCATCACCGTGGACGACGTCGTGAGCCGCCTATGGCAGGCGCACAGGTAAAAACCTGGCTGGCCCCGGTGCTGGCGCAGCGCCGCCGGCTGCGACGCTGGCGGCGCCAGCTCGTGATTATCTTCGCCGTCATCGGCCCCGGCCTGATTACCGCCACCGTGAACCAGGACGCCGGCGGCATCTACACCTATTCGCTGGCCGGGGCGCAGTTCGGCTACCTGCTCCTGTGGACGGTGCTGCCCATCGCCCTGGCTCTCTACGTCACCCAGGAAATGTCCGCCCGGCTGGGCGTGGCCACCGGCAAGGGCCTCTCCGACCTGGTGCGGGAGGAGTTCGGCTTCCGCACTACGTTCTTCCTGATGCTGGCGCTGCTGGCCACGAACCTCGGCAACATCCTGGCGGAGTTCGCCGGGGTGGCCGCCAGCGCCGAGCTGTTTGGCGTCAGCCGGTACATAGCAGTCCCGGCCGCAGCGGTTCTGCTGTGGCTGTTGGTCTTGCAAGGCAGCCACCGCAGCGTGGAGAAGATCTTTCTGGTCGGCTGTGTGTTCTACCTCGCCTACGTCTTTTCCGCCGTCCTGGCCAAGCCTGACTGGCTGACCGCCGCCTATCATACGGTTCGGCCGACCGTGGAATGGAACGCGAGTTACCTGCTGCTGGTGGTCGGCCTGGTGGGCTCGACCATCGCGCCCTGGCAGTTCTTTTACCTGCAAGCGGGCGTGGTGGAACGAGGCGTGCCGCGCGTGCGCTATTGGGAGACGCGCGCCGACCTGCTGGCCGGCAGCTTGAGCTGCGCGGTGATTGTGTTCTCCATCATCGTAGCCTGCGGGGCCACGCTGCACCAGGCGGGGATGGTCAACCTGCGGGATGCGGCCGACGCGGCGCACGCCTTGCGGCCCTTCACCCAGTACGCCTCGGCGCTCTTCGCCTTCGGCCTGTTGACCGCCTCGCTGCTGGCCGCCTCCATCGTGCCGCTCTCCACCGCCTACGTCATCTGCGAAGGCCTGGGAGTCGAGGCCAGCCTCAACCGGCCCTTTCGCGAGGCGCCCACCTTTTACTCGCTCTATACGGCGCTGATCGTCGTCGGCGCCGGCTTGATCCTGCTGCCGGGCACGCCCCTGGTGCGCATCATGGTGTTGTCGCAGGTGGTGAACGGCTTGCTGTTACCGGTGGTGCTGGTCTTTCTGCTGGTGCTGGTCAACCGCCGGGACCTCGTGGGCGAGTGGCGAAACTCCTCCGGGCAGAACCTCGTGGCCGGGGCGACCGCCGGGCTGATGATCGCTCTCGCCGCGATTCTGGCCTACTGGGGCCTGACGGGGTTGCCGGGAGCCAAGTAAAAGTCTGCAACCGCGACTGCGGCGGATTGCTTGCGCTTTCGCGCTGTGCTACCGTGAACGCAATGAAAGCGAAGAACCCTTTCAAGACCGGGAGCCCGGCGGCGGCGCTGTGGGCGGAGATCGACCCGGCCGCCTTGCCGCGGCACGTCGCCATCATCATGGACGGCAACGGGCGCTGGGCGCGCCGGCGCCACCAGCCGCGCATGGCGGGGCACCGCGGCGGCGTCCGCGCCACGCGGGAAATCGTGGAAAGCTGCGCCCGCATCGGCCTGCCCGTCCTTACCCTCTATGCTTTCTCGCTCGACAACTGGAAGCGTCCGCGGGCGGAGGTGGACTTCCTGATGCGGCTGCTGCGGCAGTACGTGCGGCGGGAGCTCGACTACATGCGGCGGAACAACGTGCGCTTGCGCGTCATCGGCCGCTGGCAGGAACTGCCCGCCGGGGTGGCGGCCGACGTGGCTCGCGCCGTCGAGGAGACTTCCGCCAACACCGGCTTGCAGCTGGTCGTGGCGCTGAACTACAGCGCCCGGGCCGAGCTGGTGGACGCGGTGCAGGGGCTTCTGGACGAGTCGCGGTCGAACGGCCTGACCCGCGTGGACGAAGCCGCGCTGGCCGCTCACCTCTACGCCGGCGACCTCCCCGACCCCGACCTCCTCATCCGCACCAGCGGCGAGATGCGCTTGAGCAACTTCCTCCTCTGGCAACTGGCCTACACCGAAATCTGGGTCACCGAGACCCTCTGGCCCGACTTCTCCACCCGCCATCTTCTCCAGGCCATCCTCGACTTCCAGCAGCGCGAGCGCCGCTACGGCGGCCTCTCGCCCGAAGCAGCGCGGGCGGAGCGGAAAGCGCGCGCGCTTGGCGGCGCCCTGCTGCCCCGCTAAGAAAGCCCTGTCGCCTCCCGGCCCCGGCTGCTACAATCGCTCGGCTTTTTTCTCCGGAATCTCCGGACAGAGTGCACAGCGCGATGCTGCTTTTGATTCCGGTTCTCATCGGGCTTTTCCTGGCCGTGAACATGGGGGCCAGCGGCACCGCCCCTTCTTTTGCCGCTCCCCTCGGCGCCAATCTGATCCGGCGGGAGTCCGTCCCCGGGCTGTTCGGCCTGTTCGTCTTGCTGGGGGCGGTGGTGGCCGGGCACAAAGTGGTGCGGACGCTGTCGGGGGAAATCCTGCCGGCCTCGGCGATGCAGGCGGCGCTGGTGTCGATCATCCTGCTGGCGGTGGCGCTCTCGCTTTTCTTCGCCAACCTGCTGCGCGTCCCGCAGTCGACCAGCCAGTCGACGGTGCTGGCCCTGGTGGGCTGCGCGGTGTACCTGGACAACCTGCAGACCAACAAGCTCTTCACCTGGATCATCCCCACCTGGTTCGCCTACCCGCTCGTCGCCTTTGCCATCACGTATCTCTTCGCGCGCTTTTTCTACCGGCCGCTGAAGAAATCCGAGCGCATCAACTTCGACCAGGTGGCCGTCCACCCCATCTGGAAGTACCTGACCGTCGCCTCTTCCTGTTACGTGGCCTTTTCCATCGGCTCGAACAACGTGGCCAACGCGGCCGGCCCCTTGTCCTCGCTCTTCTCCAACGTGTTCCAGATTCCGCCCGGCGACCCGGATTTCACTCTCATCGGCCTGGCGGCCCTCATCGTGGTGGCGCCCTGGTTCGGCATCGGCAGCTCGCTGATGGGGGAGCGGGTGACACGCACCACCAGCCAGGAAATCGTGCTCTTCGGGCCCCTGGGGGCGACCTTCATCTCGACGCTCACCGCCACCCTGCTACTGCTGGCCTCGCTCACCCGCGGCATCCCCACTTCGCTCGTGCAATTGAACACCGCCTGCATCATCGCCATCGGCATGGTGAAGGCCGGCTTCAAACAGACCGCCACCGAGACCGCCGTGCCGCGCCTCCTGGCGGTCTGGGCCGCGGCTCCCGTCTTCGCCTTCGCCTGCGCCTACGGCTTGACGGCGCTGGCCGACGGGCTCGGGTGGTTGCGCTGATGCTGCTCAAACGCATCCTGACCGGCGCCGCGCTCATCGCCGTAGTCCTGGCCGCGCTCTTCTGGGCGCCGGCTTGGCTCTTCTTCCTGGCGCTCGTGCCTTTCGGCCTGTTGGCGCTCTGGGAGTACCTGGAGCTGGTGGCGCGCACGGGCAGCGCGCCGCCGCGCTGGCCGGTCTACGCCGCGGCGCTGGGAGTGTGGGCGGTGGCCGCCTGGTTTCCGCGGCACCTGATGCCGGCGGTCATCGGCGGAGTGCTCGTGCTTTTGTTAAGCGCCTTGGGGCGGCGGCAGGCGACGGCGGAGATTCTGCCCGCCAGCGCCGCCTCGGCTTTTGCCCTGCTCTACATCGGCGTGCCCTTCGCCTTCCTGCTCGACTTGTTCGCCGGGCACGGCTATCGGATTGTGCTCTGTTTGTTCGTGCTGGTGTGGGTGGGAGACAGCGCCGCCTACTTCGTGGGACGCGCCCTCGGCCGGCACAAGCTTGCCCCGGTCTTGAGCCCCGGCAAGACCGTCGAAGGCACGGCGGCGAGCTTGGCGGCGACGGTCGCGGTGGGCTACTGGCTGTTGCCGGCGTGGTTCGGGCTGAACGCCGCGCACGCGTTTCTGCTTCCCGTCATCGTCAACGTCGCCGCGCAGCTGGGCGACCTGGCCGAGTCGGCGCTCAAGCGCAGCGCCGGCGTGAAAGATTCCTCCACGCTGCTCCCCGGCCACGGCGGCGTGCTCGACCGGGTCGACAGCCTCTTATTCGCCGCGCCGGCGCTGTGGTACTATTGGAATTTGCTGGTTCGGGGCAGCTTTTGAGCAGTTCGGTCCGTACGCTCGCCATCCTCGGCTCCACCGGGTCGGTGGGGCGGCAATGCCTTCAGGTTGTCGAAGAGCTGCGCGAGCGCTTCCGGGTGGCGGCGCTGGCGGCGGGGGAAAACATCGAGCAGCTCGCCGGGCAGGTGGCGCGGTTCCAGCCGGAGCTGGTGGCCATCGCGGCGGCCGAGAAGGTCGCGCTGCTCCGCGCCCGCCTGCGCGAGATGCGCGTGGCCCGCGAGCCGGAAATCCTCTGGGGCCGGGAAGGGCTGAACGCCGTCGCCACCCAGGTGGGCGCCGACCTGGTGGTGTCGGCGGCGGTGGGCGTGGTCGGTCTGGAAGCCACCTACCAGGCGCTGGCGGCGGGGAAAACCGTGGCGCTGGCGAACAAGGAAGTGCTGGTGGCGGCCGGGCAGCTGGTGATGCAGGCGGCCGAAGTGGCGGGGGCGCAGATTATCCCGGTCGACAGCGAGCACAACGCGCTTCACCAGTGCCTGCGCGCCGGCCAGGCGCGCGAGGTGCGGCGCCTGATTCTGACCGGCTCGGGCGGGCCGTTCCTCCGCTGGCCGCAGAAGCGCCTGGAGCGCGCGACGCCCAAGCAGGCCTTGCAGCATCCACACTGGCGGATGGGGAAGCGCATTACGGTGGATTCGGCCACGCTGATGAACAAAGGGTTTGAGATTATCGAAGCCCACTGGCTCTTCGGGCTGCGCCCGGAAAAGATCGAGGTGGTCATCCATCCGCAGTCGACCATCCACTCCATGGTTGAGTTCGTGGACGGCTCGGTGCTGGCGCAGCTGGCGCCGCCCGACATGCGCCTGCCCTTGCAGTACGCGCTGACCTATCCCGACCGCGTCGAGGCCAACCACCACCGGCTGGGCTGGGCCGAGCTGCGCAAGCTCGAGTTCCGCCCGCCGGACGAGAAGAAGTTCCCCTGCCTGCGCCTGGCGCGCGAGGCGCTCAAGGGCGGCGGGTCGTGGCCCTGCGTGCTGAACGCGGCCGACGAAGTGGCGGTCGAGGCGTTCCTTGCCCGGAGACTGCGCTTCACCGGAATCCCCGAATTAATTGAGCGCGTCCTGGAGGCTTCCTCGCCCGCGCCCCTGCGCTCGATTGCGGATGTGCTCGATTGCGACCGCCAGGCCCGCGCCTTCGCCGGACACGTGCTGACGACGATGAAGAAACAAAGAAAGAAATCCCGGTAGCGGCCATGTGGATCCTCGCCGGCATCGCCGTGCTTGGTCTGATGGTGCTGGTGCACGAGTTCGGGCACTTCCTGGTGGCGCAGCTGTTCGCCGTGCGGGTGGACGTTTTCTCCATCGGCTTCGGCCCGCGGCTCTTCGGACGGCGCCGCGGCGCGACCGATTACCGCGTGAGCGCGCTGCCCCTGGGCGGCTACGTCAAGATGGCCGGCGACGATCCCTCCGGGGAGCGCGCCGGCGCTCCCGACGAGTTCCTCTCCAAGCCCCGCTGGCAGCGCGCCCTCATCGCCCTGGCCGGCCCCACCACCAACATCGTGATGGCGGTGCTGCTGCTCACCGGGCTCTACACCTACCGCTACGAGCGCCCGGCCTTCCTGGACCAGCCGGCAGTCATCGGCGCGGTGACGCCCGATTCGCCCGCCGCCGGCGCCGGCCTCCAGCCGGGCGACCGCATCGTGCGCCTCGGGTCGCTGCGCGCGCCGACCTGGGAGGACGTTCTGGTCGAGAGCGCCTTGAGCGGCGGCTCGGTGCCGGTCGAGATCGAGCGGGGCGGGACGCGGCTGACGCTCGAGCTGGTACTGCCGGAGAACGTGCAAGAAGAACCCTGGCAGGTGGGATGGGTGCCCGAGAGCCAGTTCGTGATCCGCACCGTCCTGCCGGACACCCCTGCGGCGCGCGCCGGGTTTCGCGCCGGCGACGTCGTGCTCGCGGTCAACGGCGAGCCGCTGCGGATTCTGCCCGGGGGCGAGAACCCGCTCTCGGCCAAGCTGCAGCAGCTTGGAGGGCAACCCGTGACCTTGACGATTGAGCGCGACGCCGTGCGGCAGGATGTGGTCGTCACGCCGGAGTACGCCGACCACCCCGACGGCGGCCAGCGCTGGGTGATGGGCGTCGAGCTGGTGGGCCGCACCGCGCGCAAGGAGCTGGGCGTGGTGCAGGCGTTTTGGGTTTCGCTGGAGGACAACTGGCAGAGCAGCGGCCGCATGCTGGGGCTGGTGGGGCGTCTGTTCACCGGGCGGGCCAGCCTGCGCGGCGTGCAGGGGCCGGTGGGCATCGTGCGCTTTTCCGGGCAGGCGGGCGAAGCGGGTGGTGTGCCTGCGGTGGTCGGCCTGATGTCGCTCATCAGCTTGAGCCTGGGCATCCTGAACCTGCTGCCCATCCCGGTGCTCGACGGCGGGCACATCGCCATGCTGGCCGTCGAAGGCGGGCTCCGGCGCGACTTGAGCCTGCGCGTCAAAGAGCGGTTGCTGCAAGCCGGCGTCGTCTTCCTCCTCTTGGTCTTCGCCGTCGTGATGTACAATGACATCGCGCGCATCTTTACCAATTAATCGGGCGTAATCCGAACAGGGCAGGGAAACGATGCTCGAGAAGCAACGGCCGCGGCGCAAGACCCGCGCGGTGAAGGTCGGCCCGCTCGTGATCGGCGGCGAGGCCCCGGTCATCGTGCAGTCGATGACCAAGACCGACACGCGCGACGTCGGCTCGACCGTCGCCCAAATCGAGCAGATGGTCGCCACCGGCTGCGAGCTGGTGCGGCTGGCTGTGCCTGACCAAGCGGCCGCGACGGCGCTGGCGGAAATCGCCAAGCGGCTCCCGCAGGTACCCCTCGCCGCCGACATTCACTTCCAGCACCGGCTGGCGCTGGCGGCGCTCGACGCCGGCATCGCCAAGCTGCGCCTGAATCCGGGGAACATCGGCGCGCCCGACAAAGTGCGCGAAGTGGTTCGCAAGGCGCAGG
>MEKM01000053.1:8320-16305 GCA_001766965.1 Acidobacteria bacterium RIFCSPHIGHO2_01_FULL_67_28
ACATCCGCATCCTTGAGGAGCTCGACTTCCGCGACATCATCGTCTCGCTCAAGGCTTCGCACGTGCAGCTGACCGTGGACGCCTACCGGCTGCTGGCCCCGCAGGTGGATTACCCCTTCCACCTCGGCATCACCGAGGCCGGCTCGGCCTTCGCCGGCACGATCAAGTCGTCGGTGGGCCTGGGGATGCTCTTGGCCGAAGGCATCGGCGACACCATCCGCGTTTCGCTCGCCACCGACCCGGCCGAAGAAGTGCGCGTGGCCTATGAGATCCTCAAGGCGCTCGACATCCGCTCGCGCGGCATCAACGTCATCGCCTGTCCGACCTGCGGCCGGCTGGAAGTGGACCTCTTCAAGATGGTCGAAGAGATCGAGCGGCACACCGCGCACATCGGCGAGTCGTTGAACCTGGCGGTGATGGGCTGCGCGGTGAACGGCCCCGGCGAAGCCCGCACGGCGCACCTGGGCGTCGCCTGTGGCCGCGGCAACGGCGTCATCTACCGCGACGGCGTCGCCGTCCGGCGTGTCTCGGAAGAACAGATCGTCCCCGAGCTGGTGAAAGAGCTTGAAGACTACGTTACGCAACTGCGGCACAACGCTGTCGCCGCCGGGCCCTCTTCCGACTAGCCTGCGTCGCCTTTGCAACTGGCCCTTGACGCCGCTTCCGCAGGGCGGTACTCTTTCTGCAACGACGTTTCAGGAGGTGCAACGATGCCGATGCCCCAGACCGAAGCGCCGGGACGCCTCCAGGCCGAGTTGCTGGCCCGTGGGGTGCGCATGACCCGCCAGCGCCGCACCATCCTGGGCATCATCGAGACCGCCGACCAGCACCTCGATGTGGGGATGATCCTGCGCAAGGCCCGCAAGGCCGACCCCACCATCGACCGCGTCACCGTCTACCGCACCATCAAGCTCCTGAAGCGCCACGGGCTGGTGGATGAGCTCGACCTGCTGCACCTGCGCGGCGACAAGCACTACTACGAGCGCCACCCCCAGCGCGAGCACCTTCACATGGCCTGCTTGCGCTGCGGCAAGGTGATGGAGTTCGAGAGCGACCTCTTCGAGCGCCTGAAAGGGCAGGTGGAGCGCGACTGCCGCTTCCACATCATCGTCACCCGTGTCGAGATGGGCGGTTACTGCGCCGACTGCCGCCGCTGACAGCGGCGCCTCCCAAGGCCAGCGGTTGCAACAGGTTGCAATCAGGTTGCAACAGAAAATAAGCCCCGCCTGTTGACAATCTCCACAGCCGGCGGTAGACTCCGGTCTCGTATTGCAACTGTGTTGCATAAGACAGGGAGCGCTCTCATGGACACTCTGCGGAAACACCGCTGGCCAGCCGCGCACGCCTCGCTTTTCCTTCTCTTGATAGCGCTGACTGTCCAGGGAGCAGAGATGATGACCTACGAGGTCCGGGGCCGGGTCCTGGATCCCTCGGGCGCGGTCATCGCAAGGGCGCGAGTGGATTTGTTCCGGCAGGGGCAGACGCCGGTGGCCACGGCGGAGACGAACGAAGCGGGTGAATTCCGGGTGGGCCCTGTGCCGGCGGGGAGTTACGAGCTGGTGGCGCGGGCGCCGGGGATGGAGCGGCAGAGCCGGGCGCTCAACGTGCCGCGGACGAGCGGCGAGCCCGTTGAGATGGTGCTTAGCATCAGCCCGCTGGCGGCCACGGTGACCGTGACACCGGCGCGGGGTGAAGTGGAGAACGCTTTCGACCTGCCGGGGCAGGTCAACGTGGTCGGTCGCGAGGGCCTGCGGGAGCGTCCGGGAGTCATCCTGCCGGCGGCGCTGCGGGAGGAAGCCGGCGTGCAGATCCAGCAGACCACCGCGCACCAGGGCGCGGTCATCGTCCGCGGCTTGACCGGGCAGCAAGTGCTGCACCTGGTGGACGGCATCCGCTTCAACAACTCCACTTTCCGGCCGGGGCCCAACCAATACTTCGCCCTGCTCGATCCGAACTTTGTCGAGCGGGTGGAAGTAGCGCGGGGGCCGAGCTCGGCGCAGTACGGCAGCGACAGTCTGGGGGGCACGGTGAACGTGCTGCCGGTGCGGGCCTACCCGCTGGCGAGCGGCCGGCGGTTTTCGGGCGAGCTCACGCCCTTCGTGCGCACCGCCGACTGGGCCAGCGCCGGGGCGTTGCGCCTCTCCTACGGGACCGAAAAGTGGAGTTTGCAAGGCGGGGTCTCCGGGGCGCGCATGCAGGATATGCGCACCGGCAGCGCGCTCGACTCGCACGCGGCGGTGACGCGCTTTCTGGGTTTGTCCTCGGACGTCTTGGGCGACCGCTTGCAGGACACCGCTTTCACCCAGGCGTCGGGCTTCGGGCGTTTCTTCTGGACGCCGGCCGCGGGGCACACGCTCACCGCCAGCTACCTGCGCAGCGAGCAGCAGGGCGGGCGGCGCTACGACCGCCTGAATGGCGGCAACGGCGACCTCATCAACGCCTTCGACCCGCAGATTCTCAATCTCTTCTACGCCCGGTACGAAAAGCAGCGGCTGGGCTGGATCGACACCCTCTCGGCCACGCTGTCTTACAACAGCCAGCGCGACGACCGCCGGGAGCAGGGCGGCGCCGGCAACGCCTTCGCTTCCATCAATGACGAGTCCAACGTCACCGATGCCCTCGGTTACCAGCTCCAGGCCACGACCCACTTGGGGACGCGGCACTCGGTTGTCTTCGGCGGGGAGGTCTTCGACGAGTACATTGATTCGGCGCGCGCGAAGTTCGACCCCTTGGCGGAAACGAGCGAGGCGGTGCGGCCGCGCTTCCCGGATGAATCGCGCTACACGACTTTCGGGCTTTTCTACCAGCACGGCTACGAACTCATCCACAATCGCCTGCGGCTGCAGGGCGGCGTGCGCTACAGCGCCTTCAACTTCCGCACCTTTGCTGGCGCGAACCTCCGCGACGCCGCCGGCCGGCCGCTCGTGCCCGACTTCTCGACCACGCTCCAGGACGTGACCTTCAACCTCGGCGCCGTCTTGAGCGTGACCCGGAACGTGCAACTGTTCACCGCCGTGCGCCGCGGCTTCCGCGCCCCGAACGCCACCGACTTCAGCTCCGTGGGGGTGACCTCCAACGGCTTCGAAGTCTCGCCCGACGAGGGAGCCGACGCCGGCGGCCTGGTAGGGACGAAGGCCGACTCGTCGGCGGTGTCGAGCGGCGCGCCGGTCGCGACGCTCACCCCCGAAGCGCTCTACAACTACGAGTTGGGCGCGAAGTTCCAGAGCCGGCGCATGACGGCATCGGTGAGCGGCTTTGTAAACGACATCAGCGACTTCATCACCAAGCGCGCGCTGCTCCTGCCGCCGGGCGCCGTGGGACAGGCGATTGGCGGGCAACCCATCGTGGCGCAGCTGCCGACGGGCGCCGTCATCACCGGCGTCGACCCGCGGCCCGTGCTGGTGCGCGCCAACGTCGGCGCGGTGCGCCTCTGGGGAATCGAATCCGCCTGGCAGGGACAGGTGGGCGACTCGTGGCTCGTGACCGCCAACTTCTACTACCTGCGCGGGCGCGACCAGCAAACCGGCGAGGCGCCCGACCTCGAGGGCGGGCTGCCCCCGGCGGCGGGCTTCGTCAGCCTGCGCTGGCAGCCGCTCGGCAAGCGCTATTGGCTGGAAGGCTACAGCCACCTGGTGAGCTACCAGGACCGGTTGTCGTCGCTCGAGCTGGCCGACCAGCGCATCGGGGCCGAGCGCTCGATCGCCAGCATTACGGCCTTTTTCAACAACGGCGCGGTGGCGCGGGGCCTGGTGCGCAACGGCATCCTGCTGCCGACGGGCGAGACCCTGGCCCAGGTGCTCAACCGCGTGCTCGGCCCGGGCGTCAGCGAAGCGCCGCTGTTTACGCGCACGCCCGGCTTCGTCACCGCGAATCTCCGCGGCGGCTACCAGGTGAGCGAGTCGACCGACTTGGTGATTATTCTCGAGAACCTGCTCGACAAGAACTACCGCTGGCACGGTTCCGGGGTCGACGCCGTCGGCTTCAACCTCCAGGTTTCCTACCGCATCCGCTTCTAGGAGCTCCCCGAACGCGCGGGCGGGGACGTGGTAGACTCTCCGCCCTGCACTCATTTCCACCGACGGGAGCGGAACCATGGTCTTGCGGGAGAACGGACTCGCCCTGGCGCTCATCTTGAGCGGGCTCATGGCAGTGGCGCTGCCGGCGCGGGCGGAGGGAGCGGGGGACGATGCCGCCCGGCGGCTCCACGCCCTTTTTCAGGAAGAGTGGGAATACACGCTGCGGGAAGACCCGACCTTTGCGTCCTTCCTCGGCGACCGGCGCTACAACGACCGCTGGCCGGACGTCAGCCTGGCCGCCGTCGCGCGCCGCCACCAGCACAACCAGGAGGTGCTCGAGAAGCTCGACGCCATCGATCGGGCGGCGCTCTCGGAAGCCGACCGGGTCAACTACCAGCTCTTCCGCCGGAATTACGAGTTCGCGGTGGAAGGGCACCAGTACCGGACGTACCTGCTGCCCGTCAGCCACCAGGGCGGAATCCAAACCGAGAACGAGCTGGCCGACGCCCTGCGCTTCGCCACCGTCAAGGACTACGAAGACTGGATTGCCCGCCTGCGCGCTCTTCCGCTCTATGTGGAGCAGATCACGGCGCTGATGAAGGAGGGCATCCGGGCGGGCATTGTCCACCCGCGCGTCATCATGGAGCGCGTCCCCGCCCAAATCGAAAAGCAAATCGTGGACGACCCGGCCGGGAGCCTCTTCTTCAAGCCGTTCACCCGTTTCCCCGATGAGATTCCTGCGGGCGAGCGCGAGCGGTTGGCCGCGCAAGCGCAAGCCGCCATCCGCGAGCAGGTCGTCCCCGCCTACCGGAAGTTCCACCGGTTCTTCCTGGAGGAGTACCTTCCGGCGTGCCTGGAAAAAGCCGGCGTGTGGCAACTGCCGCGCGGCAAGGAGCTCTACGCCTTCCGCGCGCGCCTCTTCACTACCACCAAGCTGACGCCGGAGGAAATCCACCGCCTCGGCCTCGAGGAAGTGAAGCGCATCCGCGGCGAGATGGAGGCCATCATCAAGCAGGTGGGCTTCCAGGGCAGCTTCGAGGAGTTCCTGCAATTTCTGCGCACCGACCCGCGCTTCTATTACAAAGACCCGCAGAAGCTGCTCGGAGCCTACCGGGCGCTTTCGAAGCAGATTGACCCGACGCTGGTGAAGCTCTTCAAGCGGCTGCCGCGGGCGCCCTACGGGGTCGAGCCGATTCCCGAGGCGGTGGCGCCGGACACGACCACCGCCTACTACCGCCAGCCGGCCGCCGACGGCTCGCGCGCCGGAACCTATTTCGTCAACCTCTACCGGCCGGAAGTGCGGCCCAAGTATGAGATGGAAGCGCTTTCCATCCACGAGGCCGTCCCGGGGCATCACCTGCAGATTGCCCTGGCGATGGAGCTCGGCGAGCTGCCCGCCTTTCGGCGCTATGACGGCTACACGGCGTTCACCGAGGGCTGGGGGCTGTACGCCGAGAGCCTGGGCGGGGAGCTCGGCTTCTACCGCGACCCGTACTCGAAGTTCGGGCAATTGACCTACGAGATGTGGCGCGCGGTGCGCCTGGTGGTGGACACCGGGATGCACACTATGGGCTGGTCGCGCCAGCAGGCGATTGACTTCTTCAAGGCCAACGCCGCCAAGACCGAGCTCGACATCGTGAACGAGATTGACCGCTACATCGCCTGGCCCGGCCAGGCGCTCGCCTACAAGATCGGCGAGCTCAAGATCAAGGAGCTGCGCGCCCGCGCCGCCCGCGAGCTGGGCGAGCGCTTCGACGTGCGCGACTTCCACGACGTGGTGCTCGGCAGCGGCGCCCTTCCGCTCGACGTCCTGGAAGCCAACGTCGACGCCTGGATCGCCCGGGTCAAGGCAGGGGCGGGAGTTACCTCGAGGGATCGGTAGGGGGGACGGCGGCACTATTTACTTCGGAGTGTGCTGGACGTTCCCCGCGATCTCGTCTCGTTTTGCGACCTGGTCCGCTTTCATGGTTTCGAGTCGAATGTTCCACTCCGACAGCAGGTTCTTGAGGAGACGTTTCTCCCTAATTGTGGCGTGATAGCGCACGAAATCATCAAGCTGTGCGATGACCCCGCCCAGTTCGGTATATAACCTTGTGAACTCTCGTTCATTGTCCTCAAGTAGCTGTCTCAACCTACCGTCTCGTTCTAGTTTGTACGCAGGGTCAATTGCTTTGATCTCTTCGACGCGTGGCAACAGAGAGGCAAGAAACGCTTCCCAGCGCGCCTCTGCACTTCTAAACTCTTGGTCTAGGCCCGACAGCCAGTCGGCGATGCTAGGTCCAAGGGCTTGGGTCACGAAGCGGAACTTTATTGCGTCGGGCTCCAATCGCTCCACAACGATGTCCCTCTCCAAGTTCTTGTATGTTGCTCTTGATGCGGAGTGCACCGCGCGCAGGAAAAGAAGCGACAAAATCACGAGAAAGGCGGAAACGTAGGTTGCTGCGCCGAGAGGAAGGAGCCAATCCTCAGCGGCGCGACTTAGACCCCGAACGAAGGTGATAAGAGCAGCTATCACAGCAACGCCGATAAATCCCGCGAGAATTGAGTAGAGAATCTTTCCTGCCGCAGTCCGCAGTGCTGAGTACGAGAGGATAGGGCGGGGAAATCCGTGTTTTCTTGCCTTTCTTGCTCTTAGCGTTTCTGTGCCGACCAGAAATCCAATAGCCAAAACCTGCCAGAGTCCAATGGATACTAGGGTCCACCGCACGAAAGGCGTACGTCCGTAACCGCTAATGACAAAGTGAGCAACTGCAAGTGTGGCGATGAAAAAGAAGAGGATTGCCGTGACCACCCAGTACGCGGGCTTTCGCGTCTCGGGTAGGAACCGGTCTTCAGTCTCGCCTCTGATTACGTCCAGAAGGCACAGTACAGAGGAGGTCAACATATACACCGCGTCGAGTTGCAGAACAACTGTAACGCTTGCATTCTCGAAGCCCGTCGGGGTCCCAAGAAGCTTTGGGAGCCGGTGCAAGCCCTGCCATGCTATGCCAGCCGCAACCGCAAGTAGCCCCCAGGTGGTGATGCCTGAGGCTCGAGCGGTCTGCAGATCACGGTCGTTGAGCTTGGCGAGGTAATCAAACCAGAGCTTGCGCTCTGCGTCTGCATTGCGAGGCGAAACAGGCTGGCCATTCTCGGGCATCATCGAGATTGCCGGGATTCTATCACAGGGTAAGTAGTCATCACTAAAACGTGAGTGGGGAGGGGCGCGCCGTTAGTGCTTTTCGCCGCGGAAGGCTTCGATGCCTTCGCGGAGCATAAAGGCCACCATCAGGAGGGCCGCGACCGGGTCGGCCCACCACCAGCCCAGCCAGGCGTTGGCCCCGAGGCCGAACAGCAGCGCGAAGGAGAGATAGGAGCAGAGGTAGGTTTCCATCCCGTCGGCGGCGAGGGCGCGGCTGCCGAGTCGCCGCGCCAGGCGGCGCTTGGCGCGGCCAAGCAGCGGCATCACGACAAGCGACACCGCCGCCAGAGCAATCCCCAGCAGACTTTCTGCCGGTTGCCGCGCTCCGCGCAGGTCGCGGACGGATTCAAAGGTGACGTAAGCAGCCAGCAGGAAAAAGGTGAGGCCGACGAAGCGCAAGGCGCGCGATTCGGCCGCGGCTTCGAAGTCGCCCCGCTGGCGCAGCCGCCAGAGTAGCGCGGCGCCGCTGGCCGTCTCGATAATGCTGTCGAGCCCAAAGCCGACAAGCGCGATGCTGCCGGCGAGCCACCCGGCGGTGATGGCGACCACCGCTTCGAGCGAGTTCCAGCCGATGGTGAAGTACTCGAGCCGGATGGCTTGCTGGCGGTCGGCTTCAGCGAGGGCGGGGGAGTGGCCGGCGGCCGCGCTCACTCGCCCTCCCGCACGGGGCGAATGTCCTTGAAGCCTTCGGCCTCGAGCCGGCGTCGCGCCGCCATGGCGGCTTCTTCGTTGCGGTAGGGGCCGACGCGCACTTCGTAGGACTTCCACAGCACGCGGGACTTCGTGAC
>MEKM01000053.1:16323-17429 GCA_001766965.1 Acidobacteria bacterium RIFCSPHIGHO2_01_FULL_67_28
CAGCCGGTCAAGCTCGCCGGCCAGCGCTTCGGCGGGCTCGCGACTCTGGAAAGACTGCACGCGCAGGTAGAGTCCCTCGTCGGCGGCTGCGGCGGGCGCGGGCTCTTGCCGGGTGGTGCGCGCCGGCGCCGGCTCGCTGGCAGCGGGTTTTTCCGCCGGCGGAGGCGCTGACGTTACCGGCTGGCTACGCGCGGGCTTCGCCGCGGGCGGGGAGGCCGCCGGCTTGGTGGGCGCGGGGCGCGTCGGCTCGGCCGGAGCAGGCTTGGATTCCACGGGCGGCGGCTGCGCCGCCGACTCACTCGGAGGAGCGGTTTCGGCGCCGATCGCCGTTTGCGCCTCTTCGTTCGGCGCGGGCGCGGGTTTGTGCCAGAGCGGCCGCGTGAGAACGCCGGCGATCACCAGCACCACCACCCCGCCCACCCAAATCCAGGTCAGCGGGCGGCTTGGCACCAGGACTTTGAGCTTCTCCGCGCCGGGAGCGCCCTCAACGCCGGCGACCGCGGCCGTGCCCGGCTCCTGAAGAGCCCTCTCGAACTCGTCCACCGTTTGGAAGCGCTGCGCCGGATCTTTTTCGAGGCAGCGGAGGATGGCTTGCTCGACGGGAACGGGAATGGCGGGCTCGAGCTGGCGCGGCGGGAGCGGGGCCTCGCGGATCTGCTTCAAGGCGACCGCCACGGGGGTGTCGCCGCTGAAGGCCGGGTGGTTGGTGAGCATTTCGTAGAGCAGGAGCCCAAGCGCGTAGATGTCCACACGGGCGTCCACACGGCGGCCTTCAGCCTGCTCCGGCGCCATGTAGGCGGGCGTGCCCACGATGGTGCCGGTGTGGCTGCTGGGCAGGGCGGTGGAGAGGGCGATGCCGAAGTCCATCACCTTGACGTTGCCGGCCGGGTCCACCATGACGTTCTCGGGTTTGAGGTCGCGGTGGACGATGCCCTGGCCGTGGGCTTCGCGCAGGGCGGCGGCGATCTGCCGGGCGAGGTCGAGCGCCTTGCGCAGCGGCAGCCCGCCGAAGCGGTTGAGCACGGCGCGCAGGCTTTCGCCCTCGACGTATTCCATCGAAATGTAGGCGGTGCCGTTGGAGCGGTGGAAATCGTAGATGCGGCAGA
>MEKM01000054.1:0-678 GCA_001766965.1 Acidobacteria bacterium RIFCSPHIGHO2_01_FULL_67_28
GGTTCACCTCCGGCTCGAGCGAGTCGTAGACGCGGTTGTAGCCCGCCCAGAAGAGCTCGTTGTCGCTCATGCCCGGGTCGTAGCGGAAGTGCGAGCGGCCGGTGGCTTCCACCAGCCCGTGCGCCATCAGCGCGCCGGTCGACACAATGGCCTTCACGATGCCGCTGTCAATCAGGTCGCAGATGACGAGACCCATCTTGCCCACCGTGAGCGCTCCGGCCAGCGTCAGCACCACCGTGCAGGACTTGTCCCGCGCCATCGCCTCCAGCACATCGGCGCCGTCGCCGATCTGCCGCGCCGTGTAGGCCGTCTTCCCCATGGCCCGCACCAGGTCGTCAATGGTGTGGATCTTCTGGAGGTCAAGCGGATAGATGGGCGTGAGGCGGTCGGCGACCGGGTCGTGCAGCTTGCGCACGCGGCCGCCGGTGTGTTTTTCTTTCTTCACGATTCTTCTCCCGACATCCGAACTGTTTGCGGGCTCCCAGTATAGCCTCTGGGCGCGAAGTTTGCAGCCCCGAAAGCCGCAAGCTTGCCTTCTGGCCGCTCGCGATGTCATACTTTCGCCAATGAGGCGTCTATCCGAGAAGCTTCTCCTGGTGGGGCAGACACTCTTGTCTGCCCTCTTGGTCACGGCGCTGCTCGCGCTCCCCGCGGCGGCGGAAGAGTTCTACCTGAAGG
>MEKM01000054.1:693-10835 GCA_001766965.1 Acidobacteria bacterium RIFCSPHIGHO2_01_FULL_67_28
GAAGGACGGCACCAGGCTCGTGGGCAAGATTGTCGCCTACGAGAAGGACTCCTTCCGCGTCGAAACCAGCTTCGGCATCGCCATCATCTACAAAGACCGCATCGAGCGCATCGTCTTCGAGCCCGGCTCGAAAGAAGCGGCGGACAAAACCGGCCCGGCCTCCGCGCCGCCGCCCGCCGCCAAGCCAGCGCCGAAAGAAACCGCCCCGCCGCCCTCGCCTCCCCCCGCCCGGATTGTCGAGTACGTGAGCGGCACGCGCTACATCAACGAGACCTTCCGCTTCCAGATGTTCAAGCCGCCCACCTGGCGCTCCTACCCGCAGCTGGTGCGCCCGGGCGGGCCGCTAGTGGCGGCGCTGGGCACGCCCGACGAGACCACGCTCATGCTGGTCGGGCGCGAGAATTTCAACGGCGACCTGACCGGCTACGCTCGTTTGGCCGAGAACGCCTTGCAGCGGACCTACGCCGACTACCGCAAGCAGAACGAGCGCCGCACCACCGTGGCCGGCTTGCCCGCTTTCGAGCGCGACTTCACCGGCGAGGCCGAAGGCCGCTTCTGGACCGGCACCGCGCTCTACTTCGCCCGCGGCCGCGACTACTTCACCATCTTGAGCCTCACCGCCGCCGGCGACACCACGAACTTCCAGCAGACCCTTTTGCGCAAAGTGGTCGACACCCTGGAATTCCTGCCCGAGTGAAACCCGCCGCCTAACCGCGCCCGCCCACGGCGATCAACGTTTCCGGATAGAAGGTCACACGGCAGCCGAACACCCGGCTTTCGGGAAACAGCCGCCGCATCTCGCGTCGGCTCAACAGCCGCAGCGGCGGATAGGGCGTCTTGCCGAGCGCCCGCGCCAGCCGCTGCTGCCAGCGCGTCGGCAGGAATTGCCAGAGCGGCAGGTGGTAGTGGGCTTCGATGGGATACCAGAAGTTCGGCGTGGTCACGAACCAGGCGCGGCCCACGCGGCGCACCTCGTCGGCGAACCGCTGCTGCGCCGGCCAGCTCGGCAGGTGCTCGAGCACGGCGTTCGAGTAGACGATGTCGAACGCCTGGTCGGCGAAGGGCAACGCGCAGCCGTCGAAGACCGCCGCCTGGACCTCCGGGAAACTGCGGGCGTAGTCGCGCACGTCGGCCTTGACCAGCCCGCCGCCCACGATGCGCCCGCAGTGAGGATAGAAAGCTTCGAACTGGTCGGCCAGGCCGGCGGTGGCCCCGCTCGCGCCCACGTTCAGGATGCGGGTTTCGGGCGCGGGGCGCAGCAGCTGCTCGAACAGCCAATACTTCTTCGCGCGCGACTGGCGGTGCAGGTAGGCGAACAGGCGGTTCATCGTGCCCGCCGGGGGCTAATACTTGGTGACCTCGGTGAAGTGGAAATCGCGCACGCGCATCGGCGGCACCACCATCTCAAAGGACTCTTCGCCGGCCGCCCGCACCGCCGGGCCGAGGAGCTCGACCTGGTTGAGCATCTCTTTCAGACTTTGATTGAAGCGCAGGTTGCGCGCCGCCTGCCGCACTGTGCCGCCCTCGACCAGGTAGGTGCCATCGCGGGTCATGCCGGTGAGGATCTTCTCATAGGGGTCGACCTCGCGGATGTACCACAGCCGCGTGACCAGCACCCCGCGCTCGGTCGTGCGAACCATCTCTTCCAAAGAAGTTGTGCCGCCGGTGAAGACCAGGTTCATCGGCGCTTCGCCGTACTCATTCGGCAGGGGGAAGCCGTGTCCGGTGGGCTCGGCGTTCATCTTTTTCGCCGTGTGCCGGGCGTAGACCAGGTTCTTCAGCACGCCGCGCTCGACCAGGGTCACCGCCTGCCGCGGGACGCCCTCGCCGTCCCAGGGGGCGCCCGCCTGCCCGCCGTGGAAGACGTCGTCGGTGATGGTGATGTTCTCGCCGAAGACTTTCTTGCCCACCTGGTTGGTAAAACAGCTGCGCTTGTCGAGCACAGCGGTGCCGGCAAAGTCGTAGAAGAGAAAGCCGACGAGGTCGAGCACCGCTGCCGGCTCGAGGATGACGGTGTAGCGGCCGGGCGGGATTTCCTTCGGCTCGCGGTTGGCCAGCGCCTTCTCGCAGGCGCGCGCCGCCAGCTCTTCGATGTTCAGCTCGGACGCCCGGGTGAAGTTTCCTTTCGCCCAGCCGGAGCCGCCGTCGAGGAAAGTGACCGAGAACTCCGCCTTGGTTTCGCGGTGCTCGGCGTAGAGCCCACAAGAGTTGAGCAGGGCGCCGGCGGCGCTCGTCGAAGAAAAGATGCCGGCGGCGATGAGACCGCTTTTTTCGGCGCGGGCTACGACTTTCTCGACCGCCGCGGCGCGCGCTTCCGGCGTGAGCGCGGCGGTGGCGTCGTCGAACCGCTCGACCCGCTTGTAGGGTTGCGGCCCGGGCATGGGCAGGAGCTCCGGGTCCTTCGGCTGCCAGCGGGCGCTGGCCACGGCCTGCTCGGCGACGCGGCGGAGAGATTCGAGGTCGGTCTTGTTCGTAGTGGCGCGGGCGGTGCGGCCGTCGACCACCGCGCGCACCGAGACGTGGATGCCTTCCTCCGCCACGTTCTGGTGGATGGTGTTGTTGGCGAAGCGGGTCAGGGCCGACTGGTGGGTCTCGAGCAAAACTTCAGTCTCGTCGGCGGCGCCCGCCTGGCGGACAACCTCGAAGATTTCCCGCGCCCGCGCTTCATTGAGCATAGGCGACTCCGACGAGCACGTTGCGGAAGCGCGCCGGGGCGGCCCCGTGGCCCGTCCCCATGGTCTGCATCGGCTGGCCCTTGCCGCAGTTGGGCGTGCCCCAGAGCGTCCAGTGGCGGCGGTCGCAGATGGCGTCGCACGAGTTCCAGAACTCGGTGGTAATGCCGCTGTAAGAGGGGTTCTTGATCATGCGGGCTTTCTTGCCGCCCTTGATCTCCCAGGCGATCTCGGTGCCGAACTGGAAGTGGTAGCGGCGGTCGTCGATGCTCCAGCTGCGGTTGGTCTCGAAATAGATGCCGTCGTCGGTGTCGGCCAGCAAGTCGGCGAGCTTCCAGGTTCCCGGCAGCAGGCTGACGTTGGTCATGCGGATGAGCGGGATGCGG
The DNA here is from genome assembly GCA_001766965.1 of Acidobacteria bacterium RIFCSPHIGHO2_01_FULL_67_28. Lineage (GTDB taxonomy): Bacteria > Acidobacteriota > Terriglobia > Acidiferrales > 2-02-FULL-67-57 > 2-02-FULL-67-57. The sequence goes on from MEKM01000054.1 coordinate 3,752, forward strand.
TTCCAGCTCTCGGCGCGCATGGTGCCGCCCGAGCGGGCGAGGCCGAGGGCCGGGGCGGTCTCGCGCGAGCTCAAGTAGCCGACGAAGCGGCCGTCCTTGATGATGTCGGTGCACTGCGCCGGCACGCCCTCGTCGTCGTAGCCGAAGGTGCCGAGGCCGGGGCCGTGCTCGAGGCGGGCGTCGGCCACCACGTTGACGATCTCGGAGCCGTAGCGGAGTTTGCCGAGCTGGTCGAGGGTGAGGAAGCTCATCCCGGCGAAGTTCGCCTCCATCCCCAGCACGCGGTCGAGCTCGATGGGATGGCCGATGGACTCGTGGATTTGCAGGCCGAGCTGGGCGCTCTCGAGGAGGATGGTGCGCTTCCCTTCCGGGCACTTGGCCGCCTTGTGCAGCGCTACGGCTTCCTCGCCCACGCGCCGGGCGTTCTCGACGAGCTCCAAGCGCTCGACGAGCTCGTAGCCCGCCGAGGCGTGCTGCCCGCCGAAGGAGTTCGGGTAGCTGCGCTTCTGGATTTCATTCTCGGCAAACGAAGTGGCGACCAGGCCCGCGCCGGAGTAAACCTTGGTCTGGTGGATTTGGCTCCCCAGCGTGCTCACGAAAAGCTGCTCGAGGCGAGTAAAGGACATCGAGGCCTCGGCCAGGGTCACGCCGGGAACGCCGCGCATCTCCTCATCGGCGCGGAAGAGCAGCTTCAGCATGTCGTCGAGCGAGACCCCGAAGGGGTCTTTCTCGATGGGGGTCGCCCAGACGGCGGTGATTTTCTGCTCGGGCGCGAGCGCGATGTCCTTTTTCTTCACCCGGGCGCTGGCGCGGGCGATCGAGACGGCGCGGGCGGCGGTCGAGTCAATCTGCTCGCGGGTCAGCTGGTCGGTGGCGGCGAAGCCCCAGGCGCCCTCGGCGAGCACGCGCACGCCGAGGCCGAGCGACTCGCTCTCCGAGACGCTGCCCACCTTGCCGTTCTTGGTGGAAAGATTGCGGTAGCGGGCGTCGAGCACGCGCACGTCGGCGTAAGCGGCGCCGCGTGCCGTCGCCGTGTCCAGCGCCCACTTCGCCCAGTCTTTCATCCGGCCTCCGGGGCGGTCTCGAACCAGGACTTGGTGTAGCGGACGTAATTGTACTCGTCGAGCATCTTCAGGAAACAGTTCCAGCGGGCGCCGATGGGGCAGTTCTGCACCATGAACCACAGAGCCACCTGGGGGCGGGCGCCGCGCCGACGGGCCACGGCGTCCACCAAGCGGTTCATGATGCCCTGGTTCAGCTCCATGAAGCGCAGGTACTTCCCCGCCGCGTCTTCCGAGCGGCTCCACTTGCAGCCGTAGCGACGAGCGATCTCATCGTCCCACAGCGGAAAGAAATCGGGCGCGAGCAGGTGAAAAGCCTTGACGACGCCGACCGGGCTGCGGGTGCCGCGCGTGGTCTCCAGGGCTGCGAGGGCGCTTGAGAATAATTCGCCGACCCAGCCGGCGTCGCGGGCGGCGTCGAACTCGGCGAGGTCGCGCCGGCGCAGCGGGGAGAGCAGGTGCCAGTGCTTCACCATCCAGAGCTTGAAGCGGCGGAAGTCCGGAGCGCCGTAGCGGTAGGAGGCCTGGTTCCAGCTCAAGAGCAGGATGGCCACGGCGTCGGTCACGCCCTCCGGGTTCCCCCAGTATTCGTCAATCGTGCGCCGCGAGATGCGGTACATGACGTCGCCGCGCGGGTCGTTGCGGTGGTAACTGGCGCAGCCCATGCGGACTTCGTCGAAGCTCTGCGGACCCGGCGGCCAGAGGAGCGTGCGGCGCAAGCGTAGCTACTCCGCCGGCCGCGGACGGCCGGCCACGATCGCGCCCTCCCGGGGTCCCTAGGTGCCCTCCGACCAGGAAGCCAGGTACTTCTCTTGCTCCGGGGTGAGAGTATCAATCTTGATGCCCATGGCTTCGAGCTTGAGCCGCGCCACCTGCCGGTCGATCTCGACGGGCACGGGGTAGACTTTCTTCTCGAGCTTCTCGGCATTCCGCGCCAGGTACTCGAGCGAGAGCGCCTGGTTGGCGAAGCTCATGTCCATCACCGAGGCGGGGTGGCCTTCGGCGGCGGCCAGGTTGACCAGCCGCCCTTCGCCGATGAGGTAGAGCCGCCGGCCGTCGGCCAGCGTGTATTCCTCGAGGTTGTCGCGCGTGGCGCGCTTGCTCTTGGCGAGCTTCTCCAGCGCGGGAATGTCAATCTCGACGTTGAAGTGGCCGGAGTTGGCGAGCACGGCCCCGTCTTTCATCGCCCGCAGGTGCTCTGCGCCGATGATGTCGCGGTCGCCGGTGGCAGTGACGAAAACGTCGCCGAGGCGCGCCGCCTCGGTCATGGACATCACGCGGTAGCCTTCCATGGCCGCTTCCAGCGCGCGGGTGGGGTCGACTTCGGTGACGATGACCTGCGCCCCCAGCCCGTGGGCGCGCTGGGCGATGCCCCGGCCGCACCAGCCGTAGCCGGCGACGACGAAGTTCAGTCCCGCGAGCAGGAGGTTGGTGGCGCGCACGATGCCGTCCACGGTGGACTGCCCGGTGCCGTAGCGGTTGTCGAAGAGGTGCTTGGTGTGGGCGTCGTTGATGGCGATGACGGGATAAGCGAGCACGCCCTGGCCGGCCATGCTGCGCAGGCGGATGACGCCGGTGGTGGTTTCTTCGGTGCCGGCGCGGACGCCCTTCAAGACGTCCTGGCGCTTGGTGTGGGCGACGTTCACCAGATCGCAGCCGTCGTCCATGGTGAAGTGCGGCTTGGTGTCGAGGGCGGCGTTGATGTGGGCGTAGTAGGTGTCCTTGTCTTCGCCGCGGATGGCGAAGACGGGGATGCCGAAGTCGCGCACCAGCGAGGCGGCGTTGTCGTCCTGGGTGCTCAAGGGGTTGGAGGCGCAGAGGGTGACGTCGGCGCCGCCGTCGCGCAGGGTGAGGGCGAGATTAGCGGTCTCGGTGGTGATGTGCAGGCAGGCGGCGATGCGCGCGCCCTTCAGCGGTTTTTCCTTGCGAAAGCGCTCGGCGATCAGCCGCAGCACCGGCATCTGCTGCCCGGCCCACTCGATGCGCACCCGACCCCGGTCGGCCAGCGCCGGGTCCTTGATGTCAGAGGCGACGCGGGGGGTAGTGGCCATCGCTAACGCTTGGCGGCGACGCGCTCCTGCCCGGCGGCGCGCCGCAGCGTCTCGGCCTTGTCGGTGCGCTCCCAAGTGAACTCGGGCTCGGGCCGGCCGAAGTGGCCGTAGGCGGCGGTCTTGCGGTAGATGGGCCGGCGCAGGTCGAGCGCTTCGATGATGCCGCGCGGGGTCAGGGGGAAATGGCCGCGGATGAGCTCGACCAGCTGCTCTTCGTCCACCTGCCCGGTGCCGAAGGTTTCCACCATCACCGACACCGGCTCGGCCACGCCGATGGCGTAAGCGAGCTGCACTTCCGCTTTGCGCGCCAAGCCGGCCGCCACCAGGTTCTTGGCCGCGTAGCGCGCCATGTAGGAGGCGGAGCGGTCAACCTTCGTCGGGTCCTTTCCGGAGAATGACCCGCCGCCGTGGTGCCCGGCGCCGCCGTAGGTGTCCATGATGATCTTGCGCCCGGTCAGCCCGGCGTCGCCCAGCGGTCCGCCAATGACGAAGCGGCCGGTGGGGTTGATGTGGTACTTGGTTTTCTTGTCGAGCATCGCGGCGGGGATGATGGGGCGGATGACTTTCTCGAGGATGCCTTCGCGCACGGTTTCGATTTTCACGGCGTCGCTGTGCTGGGCGGAGACAACCACCGTGTCCACGCGCCGCGGCCGGCCGTTTTCGTACTCGACGGTGACCTGGGACTTGCCGTCGGGGCGCAGGAAGTCGAGCGAGCCGTCGCGCCGCGCCCGCGCCAGCTGCTCGGTGAGGCGGTGGGCCAGCATGATGGGCAGCGGCATCAGCTCTTCGGTCTCGTCGCAGGCCAGGCCGAACATCAGCCCCTGGTCGCCGGCGCCGCCCGGGTCGACGCCCATGGCGATGTCGGGCGACTGCTCTTTGACGGCGACCAGCACGGCGCAGCCGTCCGCGTCGAAGCCCCAGCGCGCGTCCGTGTAGCCGATGCGGCGGATGGTGTCACGAGTAATCTTGGTGTAGTCGAAGTGGGCTTTGGTGGTGATCTCGCCCGCCACCAGCGCCAGGCCGGTGGTCACGAGGGCCTCGCAGGCCACGCGGCCGTGCGAGTCTTGCTCCAGCACGGCGTCGAGCACCGAGTCGGAAATCTGGTCCGCGATTTTGTCCGGGTGGCCTTCAGTGACCGACTCGGACGTAAAAAGATACCGCCGCGCAGAAGGACTCATTCCGCCTCCAAAAGAATACGTTCCTGGATGTACGCCCAGCGAGTAAGAAGGCCTACGTCCAAAAAGGGCAGACTAACACAGCCCCCGCGCAGGTGTCAATCGCGCCCGGCGCGGGCTCTCCGGGGCACAGGCCGCGAGCTCTACTTGACGCGTTTCTCGGTCACTTTTTCCGAAAGGACCCAACGCTCCGGGTCGAGCTTCAGCTTGAGGGGCTCTTCCGGCAAACGCACCTCGACTGGGGTGGAAGGTCCCTGCGCGTGGATGGTCCCCCGCGCCGAGCGGTTGCCGCTGAACTCGAACACCAGCGGCAGCACCATGAACCAGTCGTCGGGCGCATTCTCCTGGAAGAGCGTGCCGCGCACCATCACGCCGCCTCCCGCCACGGGCTCGAAGCGATACTCCAACCGGTAGCTCGGCAGCGCTGTCTGGTGCACCCACTGTCGGACAAACCAGTCCAGGTCTTGCAGCCGATACTTGCGTGCGATGGGGGTGCGAACGAAGTGCTCCGTGGCGACGGCCACGAAACTCTCGGTGGTTGCGGGACGGTCGCGATGCCGCGCCACAAAGTCCTTCATCATGGCGAAAAAGGCGGCATCGTCCTGGTCGGACGGGTTGCTCAACAAGAAGTGCACCATGCGGAGCACCAGCGCGCCCTTGTCGTAGATGAGCGTCGTGTAGGCACCGCGTGTCTTGCGCGTGCTCAAGCGGTGGCCCAGGACGAGCGGCCCCACCTCGTGAAGCCGGCCCGAGCCGACCCCCACGTCGGTGCCGGGCGGGACCTCCAAGTTCTCCCGCATCCAGTACAGCAGCTCGTCGAAGCGGCCCTTCTTTTTCTCCCGCACCCAGGCGTAGATCGCGCCGGAATACTCGGCGAAGCCTTCGCTCAACCACTGGTCGCGGTAGGACCGCCAGGTCACCATGTTGCCCCACCACTGGTGCGCCACCTCATGCGCGACAAAGGCGAATTCGCGTGTGTGCGCATAGCCTTCGACGGGCAGAAAGAGCATGGTCGGATAGCCCAGGCCAAAGGGGGCCGGGAAGAAGACTGCCCCCAGCCGGCCGTAACGGTACTCGCCAAAGTTTTCGCTGAAGTAATTGATCCCGTTTCCGAGCTCAGCCAGCACGAAGTCCTGCTTCACGGGCGCGTAGCCTTCGGCGTCGTAGAGCTCCAGCGGGACTTTCCGGCCGCTCCTCTCGACCTCGCCGGCCTGCCGCTTGAAGAGGCCCACCGCGAACGAGGCCAGGTCAATGGGCTCGCGGGTGCGCCAGACGGTGACCCACTCCTCCGGGTTGTTCTCCGACGGGCCTTCGGCCACGCGCTCACCCGGAGCGATGATGCGGTCCTGCTTGCGGTGGCGGAAGCGCAGCTCGAAGTGTGACTTTGCCAAATCCCCGTGGCGGGGATACCACGTCGAGTTGGATCGCAGGTAGTAGAACTTCTTCAGCCAGTCCCAGAGCGCGTCCTTCCCTTCCAAGCGCAACCGTACAGTGATCTTCTCGTCGCGTCGGAGCGGCTCGGGCAGCAGGAGCGAAAAACCCGTCTCCCAGTCCAGCTGGATGAAGGCGAGAGGCGCGCCGTCGGCTCGGGTCGCGCTCACGACCTGCAGCCCTTTTTTCAGCCGCTCCTGCTCGAACTCCCCCAGCCCTTCGTTGAGGTTGAAGGGGATGACACTGACAGCGTCGCGCCGTGCCGCCAGTTCCATCTCCACGTCGTACCGCAGCCAGTCATCCGGTCGGGTGGCGTCGATCTCCATGCGGTAGACCGGGATGTCCACCAGGTTGAAGTCGTCCGAATAGATCGGTTCCCCGCGCGCAATGTCTTCTTGGCTGGCGAAGGCAGTCCAGACGTCGGTGCCCTCGGTAGACCCACGGTATTGGTAGACCAGACCCTTTTCGCCGCCGTTGATCCCGAAGATGCGCGCCAGCGCGCGCGTCTGGTAGTCGAGCAAGACGCTGAAACGCGAGGGCTTGCCTCCTTCAAACTCCCCGAAGAACACGCCCGGCGCCTCGCGGTCCAGCACCGCCTGTGTCAAGCGTGCGCTCAAGTTCAGCCCGGTCTCCCGCACCAAACGGTCTTCCAGCTCCGCCGCCAACTTCTGCGCCTGGAGCGAGGCGCCGCCCGCCGAGGGCGGAGCGGCGCTCGCAATCTGCTGGTAGGTATCGTCAGTGAAGCGCAGAACTGCCGACGCAAATGTCGCCTCAATGACGTCCGACTTCAGGAGCCGCCGCACGTTGTCACGCTCGAACTCGGTGCTCGGCACCACACGCAACCGCCCTTGTCCCAGAAAAACCGCCCCGCACACACGCCCGGCAGTCGGGCCCGCGAAATAGAACTCGCCGGTGAAAGTCAGTTCGACCCGGTCACGGTTCACCGCCAAGTTCTCCACCCGCACCACTTGCTCGCCGAGAGTGAACGCCCGGATTTGATCGTACAAAGCCATCGGCGCGGGCTGCTGGCCCGAGGCGGAGAGAACACTCCCCAGCAGGCCGACTAGACAGCAGGCGACTAGCCGGGACCGAAGCGTGAGGAGGGGGCGAAGGGAGCGGCTGGCTTTCTTTGCCATTAGGGCACCGAAGGATACGTGCCGTGCCACAGGGTTGCGTAGAGGTTACTGCCCGTTTGAGAGTAGGTCAAGTCGCCTCGTCGCGGAAGCGCCCCCTATTACTTATTGGCGGCGCGACAGGCGCGAGAGGACTAGCTCATCCGGAAGAACTGGCCCATGCGGCGGAACTTCTCGTAGCGGCGGGCGAGGAGCTCCTTGGGGGTGTGCTTGCGGAGGTCGGCGAGCGAGCG
>MEKM01000054.1:10850-13161 GCA_001766965.1 Acidobacteria bacterium RIFCSPHIGHO2_01_FULL_67_28
TGTGCTTGCGGAGGTCGGCGAGCGAGCGCTGCAAGACGCCGTCGAGAATCTCCGCCATCTGCTTGGGGTCGGTGTGGGCGCCGCCCTCGGGCTCGGGGATGATTTCATCAATCAGGCCTAGCGCGAGCAAATCCTCGGCCGTGATCTTCAGCGCCTCGGCGGCCAGCTCCTTCTGCGCGGCGTCGCGCCACATGATGGAAGCGCAGCCTTCAGGCGAGATGACCGAGTAGAAGGCGTTGGCCAGCATGTTGATCTTGTCGCCGATGGCGATGGCGAGCGCGCCGCCGCTGCCGCCTTCGCCGGTAATGGTCACCACAATGGGCACGGGCAGGCGGTTGATCTCGCGCAGGTTGTGCGCGATGGCTTCGGCCTGGCCGCGGGCCTCGGCGTCGACGCCGGGATAGGCGCCGGGCGTGTCAATGAGCGTGAAGATCGGCCGGTTGAACTTGGCGGCGAGCTGCATGGCCCGCAGCGCCTTGCGGTAGCCCTCGGGCTTGGGCTGACCGAAGTTGCGCGCCACGCGCTCCTTGGTGTCGTGGCCCTTCTGGTGGCCGACGACGAGCACCGACTCGCCGTGGAAGCGCGCCAGCCCGCAGACGATGGCGGGGTCATCGCCGAAGTTGCGGTCGCCGTGGATTTCGTTGAAGCTCTCAAAGAGCAGCGGGACATAGTCGAGCGTGTAGGGACGTTGCGCGTGGCGGGCGAGCTCCACCCGCTGCCAGGCCCGCACGCGGGCGGCGGCCACTTCCTGCTCGGTCAGGGTGCGTTGTTCCATGTTCATTGCAGGAAGACCGCCGCCTCCCCGCACAACCCCTTCAACTCCGCCAGCAACTCGTCGTCGAGCGCGACCCGGACTTCCTTGCCGCCCCGGTGCTCGCCGAGCTCGGGCGGGAGCTTGAACTCCACGCGGCAGCGGCCGGGCTTGCGCTGGAAGAGCGCGTCCAGCCGCTCGATGGTCTCGACGCTCATGCGGCTCAAGTCGAGCGTGATGACCACGCGCGGGGCCGCCGCAGCGCCGTTCCCCGGCAGCGCTTCTTCGAGCGGGGCCGCCTCCTGCACGGCCACGCGCACTCCCGTCTCTTCGGCGCGGGTGCGGCCTTTCACGAGCAGCACCGCGTCCGGGTAGAAGCGGCTCTCCAGCCGCCGGAAGGCTTCGGGAAAGATGAGCAAGTCTACCACACCGGTCAGGTCCTCGAGCGTGGCGATGGCCCAGCGCTCGCCCCTCTTGCTACGCATGGGGCGGGCCCGCACCACGATGCCCGCCACGCGCACGGCGTCGTTGTTCCCCGTGGTTTCGAGCTCGGCGATGGGCGTGGTCTTGAGCTCGCGCAGGCGACCTTCGTAGCGCGCCAGGGGGTGGCCGGTGATGAAGAAGCCGAGGATTTCTTTCTCGTAGCCCAGGCGCTGGTGCTCGGGCCACTCGTCGACTTCCGGGAGCGCCGGCGGAGGGGTCGGTTGCGTCACTCCGCCGCCGAAGAGCGCGTGCTGGCCGCTCTCTTTTTCCCGTTGCAGGCGCGCGCCGCGCTCGAGGGCGCGGTCCACCACTTCGAGCAGCGCGGCCCGGTGGGCTCCGAGGGAATCCATGGCGCCGGCCTTGATCAAGCTCTCCAGCACGCGCCGGTTCAGCACCCGCGCGTCCACCGCTTCGCAGAACTGGAAGATGGAGTCGAAGCGGCCGAGCGGCTCGCGGGCCGCGCGGACGGCCTGGACGGTGTTGAAGCCGACGTTGCGCACCGCGCCCAGGCCGAAGCGGACAGCGGCGCCGACGGGAGTGAAGCTCCAGTCGCTGGAGTTGACGTCCGGAGCCAGCACGGTGATACCCATCTCGCGGCACTCGGCGATGTACTTCACCACTTTTTCCTGGTTCCCCGTCTCCGCCGTCAGCAGCGCCGCCATGAACTCCACCGGGTAGTGCGCCTTGAGGTACGCGGTGTGGTAGGCGAGCAAAGCGTAGGCGGCCGAGTGCGACTTGTTGAAGCCGTAGCCGGCGAACTGCGCCATCAGGTCGAAGACCTTGGCCGCTTTCTTCTCGCTGAACTTGCGCTCGCGGCAGCCGCTGATGAACTTTTCCCGCTGCGCCCCCATCTCCTTGGGCTTCTTCTTCCCCATGGCGCGGCGCAGAATGTCGGCCTCGCCCAGGCTGAAGCCGGCGAGCTGGTTGGCGATCTGCATCACCTGCTCCTGGTAGACGATGACCCCGTAGGTCTCTTCCAGGATTGGCTTCAATTCCGGCAGGTCGTAGCTGACCTGGCGCTCGCCGTGCTTGCGGGCGATGAAGTCGGGAATCATTCCTCCTTCAATCGGCCCGGGG
>MEKM01000055.1 GCA_001766965.1 Acidobacteria bacterium RIFCSPHIGHO2_01_FULL_67_28
TGAAGAGCAGACGCCCGATCGGCCCGGTGCGGCCGAGGAAACGATCCGCCTCCACCACCGTGTCCGCCGGCCAGGCCCGATAGAGCAGGTAACTCACCTCGGCCAGCAACAGGCCGGCGACCGGCAGGCCCACGTAGCGCGCCGCCCGGCTCATGCTGGTGCGCTCTTCTTCGCCGGCGTTCAGCAGCATGATGACGAAGACAAACAGCACCATGATGGCGCCGGCGTAGACGATCACCTGGACGGCAGCGATGAACTCGGCCCCGAGCAGCAGGTAGAGGACCGCCAGCGAGGCCATCACCAGGATCAGCGACAGGGCGCTGTGGATGGGGTGGCGCTGGAGGATGAGGTTCAGCGCGCCCAGGACAGCCAGGCCGCCGAACACGAAGAACAGAACCGTCTCGGCCGCCATCTCAGCCGGCCCTCCAGGCCACCAGGAAGCTTGTGACCACGATGTTCAGCACCGCCAGCGGCACCAGGAACTTCCACCCGAAAGCCATCAACTGGTCGTAGCGGAAGCGGGGCAGGGTGGCGCGGGTCCAGACGAAAACGAAGAGGAAGACCGCCGTCTTGCCCAGCAGCCAGAAAGGCCCTTGCGCCAGTGCCAGTAGCGTCGCTTGGGTCGCCAGCAGGCCTGCCACCGCCAGCAGCCCCAGGCCCACCGCCGCCATAATGACGCGGTGCCACCAGTGGCGCTGGCGCAGGACATCGAGCAGCAGGACGCCGCCCAGGGCGGCGGCCAGGACCACCGGCAGGTAGCGCGTGATGCTCCAGAACTCCGTGGCGGGGAAAGGCGACAGCCAGCCGCCGAAAAACAGCAGGCTGGCCACCAGCGAGGTCACAATCATGTGCGAGTACTCCGCCATGAAGAACATGGCGAACTTCATGCTGCTGTACTCGGTGTGGAAGCCGGCCACCAGCTCCGTCTCGGCCTCGGGCAGGTCAAAGGGGGCGCGGTTGGTTTCCGCCACGCCGCTGATGAAGAAGCAGAGGAAGGCGACGAACTGGGGGAAGATGAACCAGCGCGGCACCACGCCGCTCCAATGCCCCGACTGGGCCTCGACAATCTCCCGCAGCGACAGCGTCCCCGCCAGCAGCAAAACGCCGATGACCGAGAGCGTCAGGGCGATCTCGTAGCTCACCATCTGCGCCGTGCTCCGCAGGCCGCCGAGCAGGGAATACTTGCTGTTCGACGACCAGCCCGCCAGGGCCACGGCGTAGACGCCCAGCGAGGTGACGGCCAGGACGAACAGCAACCCGATGTTGATGTCGGCGATGTAAAGACCGGTGCGCGCGCCCCAGATTTCGACCGACTCCGGCCCGAAGGGAATCACCGCCACCGCCAGCAGGCTCAAGCTCACCGCCAGGAACGGCGCCAGCAGGTAGACGAAGCGGCTGGTGACTCCGGAGGGGATGATGTCCTCCTTGAAGAGGTTCTTCAGGCCGTCGGCCAGCGGTTGCAGCAGCCCATGCGGGCCTACGCGGTGCGGCCCCCAGCGCGACTGGATGTGCGCGATGAGCTTGCGCTCGAACCAGGTCAAGTAGGCCACCGCGGTCAAGAGCAGGAACAAACAGAGGACGATCTTGACGACGGCAAAGACCAGGTCGGGATGGCGCGCAATCCAGTCGGTCATAGTTGAGAGCGCGGCAGCTTGCGCTCGTGCACGGAATCGAGAACCCGGCTGAAGCGGCCCAGGGTTCCCGAGGTGAAGAGCGAGTCGTCCGAGGAGAAGACCAGTCCGGCCGGAGTGGCCACGGCTTCTTTCGGCAGACGCCCGTCCACGGGCGCGGTGCGGGCGGCTTCGCCCGTGAGCAGTGTCGCCAGCGACACCTGGTAGCCGGAAACCTCGCGGCGAATCTCTTCCAGGGCCGCTTCGGGCGTGCGCAGGGGGATGGGTTTCTCCAGGGCGTGGGACAGCAGGCGGAGGATGTCGAAGTCGGTGCGCACGTCCACCGGGTCGAGCGCGCGGCGCAGCCGTTGCAGCTCCCCGCAAGTGTTCGTGAAGGTGCCTTCCTTCTCGTAGGCGGCCGCCACCGGCAGAACCACGTCGGCCAGTTGCGCGGTTTCGGTGAGGAACAACTCGTGGACCACGAGCAATTCGGGCGCGCCCAGGGCTTCGCGGGTGTTCGCCCGGCCGAAGGTCTTGATGGGGTTCGCGCCGACGACGTAGAGCCCGCGCAGGCGGCCGGGCTCGAACATCTGCCGCGCATTCAGTCCCGCCAGCGCGGGCAGGGAAGCGTTCCACAGTTGCTCCCAGCGCCGCCGGGCGTCGGCGTTGGCCACGGGCGCATACCCCGGCAGCAGGTGCGGCAGCACGCCCAGATCGGCGGCGCCGCGGGAGTTCGAGTAGTCGCCCAGGGCGATGTAGCGGGTGTGGCCGGGCAGGCGGTTGCCGAACTCGACCAGCCGCGCCACCGCGCCGCCGTAGAGCTCGGCGCCGAAAACCACGATGACGCCGGACTCCTTCTCGAGAGCGGCGCGCAGCTCGCCGAGCGCCTTCTGGACTTCTGCCGGCAGATTGCCGGCCGAGCCCAGAAGAGTCTCCACCGCCGCGGCCTCCTGGCCCGCGGGCACCTGGACGAAACGGGTGGCCTGGCGGCGCAGCTTGATGTCCCGGGCGTTGACGGCATAGAGGCGTGTGCCCCACAGCCGAACCCCGGCGCGGATGTTCCAAGCAAGCAGCGGGTGGTTGTGCGTGGGGTCGTTGCCGACGAGCAGCACGGCTTGGGCGCGCGCCAGGTCGCCCGAGGCGGCGTAGCGCGTGGCGTCGCCGGCGAGCGCCGCCACCAGCGCGGCGTAGTCGGCGGTGCGGTGGTGGTCAACGTTGTTTGTGCCCACGACCGTGCGGGCGAAGCGTTGCAAGAGGTAGTTCTCTTCGTTGGTGGTGCGGTTACTGCCGAGGAATCCGATGCGGCCCGGGTCGCCCGCCAATTCCTTCAGACGGCGAGCGACGAAGTCGAGGGCCTCGTCCCAGGTGGCTTCTTCCAGGCGCGCGGCGCGACGCAGGAGCGGCCGGCGCAGGCGCTCGGGGTGATGGACGTAGTCGAAGGCGTAGCGGCCCTTGAGGCAGAGGAACTCGCCGTTGATGCCGGTCTTGTCGCGGTTGTTGCCGCGGAGGATCTCGTTGTTGCGGACATTGAGGGTAGTCTTGCAGCCGTCGCCGCAGTGGGCGCAGGGGGTGCCGACGAACTCCATCTCCCAGGGGCGGGTCTTGTAGCGGTAGGCGTCGCTCGTGAGCGCGCCCACGGGGCAGATGTCAATGCACATCCCGCACTCTTCGCATTCGAGCGTGCCGTCGGGCCGGTTGGGGAGGATCGTAGAGCGCACGCCGCGCTGGCCGACGCCAAGCGCCTTGACGTCCATGCCTTCGTCGCAGACGCGCACGCAGCGGAAACAGAGGATGCAGCGCGGGTAGTCGAAGTAGACGACGGGGGAAAACTTCTGCTCGGGCTGGTGCTCCTTCTCTTCGAGGAAGCGGCTCTCGGCGGCGCCGTAGCGGAAGACCATGTCCTGCAGCTCGCACTCGCCGCCCTTGTCGCAGACGGGGCAGTCGAGCGGGTGGTTGGTGAGGAGGAATTCGAGCATGGCCTTGCGGGCGTCGTGCACCTGCGGCGTTGCGGTGCGCACCACCATGCCGGGCTGCACGATGACCGTGCAGGCGGTCTGGAGCTTGGGCGTCTTTTCGATTTCCACCAGGCACATGCGGCAGGCGGCCTGGAGCGAGAGCCCCGGGTAGTAGCAGAAGGAGGGAACTTCGATGCCGACCGACTTGCAGGCTTCGATGAGCAGCGAATCGGCGGGCGCTTCGATGGTGCGTCCGTCCACGCTCAACTGAACCGACTTGGGCGGCTCGGGCATGGTCAGCGCCCCACTCCGGCGGCGGCGCGGGCGTAAGGGCAGTCGCCCGCGCGCAGGTGCTCTTCGAATTCGTCGCGGAACTTTTCGACGATGCTGATGGTGGGCATGGCGGCGGCGTCGCCCAGCGGGCAGAAGGTTTTCCCCAGCATGTTCTTGGCGAGCTCGCTGATCTGGGCGATGTCTTCGCGGCGGCCGCCGCCCGCGTGGAAGCGCTCGAGCATCTTGCGCAACCAGGTGGTGCCTTCGCGGCAGGGGATGCACCAGCCGCAGGACTCGTGGGCGTAGAAGTGCATGATGCGGCGGGCCACGTCCACCATGCAGGTGTCCTCGTCCATCACCATCACCCCGCCCGAGCCCAGCATGGAGCCGGCCTTGGCCACCGAGTCGAAGTCCATCGGAGTGTCGAGCTGCGCGGCGGTGAGGACAGGGGTGGACGAACCGCCGGGGATGACCGCCTTGCACTTCTTGCCGTTCCGCATTCCTCCGGCGACCTCCTCAATCATCCGCCGCAGCGGGAAGCCCATGGGCAGCTCGTAGATGCCGGGCTTGTTGACGTGGCCGGAGACGCAGAACAGCCGCGTGCCGCCGTTCTTGGGCGGGCCCAGGCCGGCGTACCACTCGCCGCCCTTGAGGATGATGGCGGGCACCGAGCTCAAGGTCTCGACGTTGTTGATGACGGTGGGGCAGCCGTAGAGGCCGACGACGGCGGGGAAGGGCGGCCGGATGCGCGGGTAGCCGCGCTTGCCTTCGAGCGACTCCATCAGGGCGCTTTCTTCGCCGCACTCGTAGGCGCCGGCGCCGCTGTGCGCCACCAGGTCGAAGTCGAACCCGCTGCCGAGGATGTTCTTCCCCAGGTAGCCGCGCTCGTAGGCTTCGGTGATGGCCCGCTCGAGAATCTCGAGGACGTAGCGGTACTCGCCGCGAATGTAGATGAACCCCTGGTGGGCGTTCACCGCGCGCCCGGCGATGATCATCCCCTCGATGAGCTGGTGCGGGTCAAGCTCCATCAACGGCCGGTCTTTGCAGGTGCCGGGCTCGCTCTCGTCGGCGTTGGCGATGATGTACTTGGGCTTGGGGCTGTCCTTGGGGACGAAGCTCCACTTCATCCCCGCGGGGAAGCCGGCGCCGCCGCGGCCGCGCAGGTTCGAGCGCTTGACCTCCTGGATGATCTGCTCGGGGGTCATCTGCTTGAGGGCTTTGTCGAGCGCCTGGTAGCCGTCGTGCTTCAGGTAGGTGTCGAGGCTGGTCGAGTCGGGCAGGCCGAAGCGGCGGGTCAAGACCCGGACTTCGGCCGGGTGCGGCTCGCCCAGCTGCGTGCCGCTGGCGTAGGGGACGGGCGCAGGCTTCTTGCCGGCGCGGAGCTGGTTCATCAGCTCGCCGGCTTGCCGCGCGTCCAGGTTCTCGTAGTAGTCGTAGTTCACCTGCATCGCCGGCGCCCCCGTGCAGGCGCCGAGGCACTCGACCTCTTCGTAGGAGAAAACTCCGTCCGCGGTCGGCGTCTTGGGCGGGACGCCGCAGCGCTGCCGGACCTGTTCGAGAACGGCGTAGCCGCCACGCAGCATGCAGGCGACGTTGGTGCAGACCTGCAAGTGGTGCTTGCCGGCGGGCTGGCGGCGGAGCATCGAGTAGTAGGCGGCGGTTTCGTCCACCTGCACCCGGCGCAGGTGCAGCTCCTCGGCCAGGTAGGCGATGAGGTCCGGGGAGACATAGCCGAGCTCGTCCTGGGCGTAGAGCAGCATGGGCACGAGCGCCGAGCGCCGCACCGGGTAGCGTTTCTTGAGCTGCTCGAAGCGCTGCCGGAGCTGGGGAGAAAGCTGCAGCGCCATCAGCGGTCCACCTCCCCCAGCACGAAGTCCACGCTGGCGAGGATGGCGATGGCGTCGGCGAAGAGGTGCCCGGGCATGAGCTTGGACAGGACCTGGACGTTCAACAGCGACGGCGGACGCCAGCGCATGCGCCAGGGCCGCGGGCTGCCGTCGCTCACGAGGAAGCAGCCCAGCTCGCCTTTGGGCGACTCCACGGCGGCGTAGACTTCGCCGGCGGGCGGGGCAAACCCGTCCACCACCAGCTTGAAGTGGTAGATGAGCGCCTCCATCTCGGTCTTCATTTTGTCGCGCTCGGGGAGGACGATGCCGGGGGCGTCGGCGCGCACGGGTCCGGCGGGCAGGCCGTCGAGCGCCTGGCGGGCGATGCGCACGCTCTGGCGCATCTCGGCCACGCGGACGAGGTAGCGGGCGTAGACGTCGCCTTCGGGGCGCACGGGGACGTCGAACTGGAACTTCTCGTAGCTGGAGTAGGGCTCCGCCTTGCGCAGGTCGAGCCCGATGCCGGAGGCGCGGAGGTTGGGGCCGGTGATCCCCCAGGCGATGGCGTCCTCGGGCGAGAGCACGCCGACGCCCCGAGTACGGGCCAACCAGATCCTGTTCTCGGTCAGCAGGTCTTCGTATTCATCGAAGCGCCCCGGCAACATCTTCAGGAGACGGTCCACCTGCCGAGGGAAGTCGGCCGGCGGCTCCACCGCCAGGCCGCCGATGCGGAAGTAGCTGGTCATCATGCGCTGGCCGGAGACGAGCTCAAAAATCTTGAGAATCTCCTCGCGCTCGCGGAAGCAGTAAAGGAAGACCGACATGGCGCCCAGCTCCAGGGCGCAGGTGCCGAGCCAGACCAGGTGGTTGTTGAGGCGGGTGAGCTCGGTGAGCAGCACCCGCATCCACTGCGCGCGCGGCGGCACCTCCAGCGCCAGCAGCTTCTCCACCGCCAGGCAGTAGACAAGGTTGTTCGAGAGCGGGGCCAGGTAGTCGATGCGGTCGGTCAGGGGTATGACCTGGGAGTAGTAGAGCTTCTCGGCGCTTTTTTCGATGCCGGTGTGGAGGTAGCCGACGTCGGGCCGGGCGCGGACGATGGTTTCGCCGTCGAGCTCGAGAATCAGGCGGAGGACGCCGTGCGTGGAGGGGTGCTGCGGGCCGACGTTCAGGACCATCGTCTCCGCCGCAGCCGGCGGCGGCGCCGTGCGTTCGGCCATTACCGGTAGCCCTCCACCGGGTAATCCTTCCGCAACGGGTGGCCCTGCCAGTCGTCCGGCATCAGCACGCGGCGCAAGTGCGGGTGGCCGCTGAAGTGGACGCCGAACAGGTCAAACACTTCGCACTCGAGGATGTCGGCCGCGGGCCAGAGGCCGACCACGGACTCGAGGCGCGGCTGCTCGCCGCTCACGCGCGCCTTCAGGCGGAGGCGCTCGCCGCTCTTCATCGAGCGCAGGAAGTAGATGATTTCAAAGCGCGGCTCCACCGGGTAGCGGTCGACGGCGGTGATGTCGGTCAGGAGATGGAAGGCGAGTTCCGGGCTGTCGCGCAGGAATTCGGCAATGTCGCGAATGAGCTCCGGCGGCACGGTCAGGGTGAGCTGGCCGCGGAATTCTTCGGCCGCTGTTACCGCGCGCGGGTTGAAGGCCCGCAGCTTCTCCACCACGGGACGCGCCGCCAGCTCGGGAGGGATGGTCATCGCCGGAGTCTCTTCATCCGCGCGGGTTCCAGTCCAGCGCGCCTTTCTTCCACAGGTAGACGTAGCCCGCCAGCAGGATGCCGATGTACAGGAACATCTCGATAAAGCCGCCCATCTTCAAGTCCCGGTAAACAACTGCCCAGGGGAAAAAGAAGACCGCTTCGACGTCGAAGAGGATGAAGAGCATCGCCACCAGGTAGAACTTTACGGCGAAGGGCTCGCGGGCGTCTCCCGTGGGCGGGATGCCGCACTCGTAAGGGGCCAGCTTGGTGGGGTTGGGCCGGCGCTCGCCGATCAGCCAGTTCGCCAGGAGCAGCCCGCCCGCCAGGGCTCCCGCTGCCAGCATGTAAATCAGGATAGGCGCGTAGCTGGATAAGTAGCTCTGGTTCATCGTGTTGCGGGGCGGGTCGGCGGCGATGCTATAATGAGCTCGACCCGAAAAGGGGACTATAGGGTTGGCTCGGCAGGATGTCAAGCCAACCGGCGGGGCAGCCCGCGAACGGCGGAGACGACGATGCCGGTCTTTGGCTTCAACACCGACGTCAAGGTGGGCAAGACCGTCTTCCACGTGCAGACCGAAGACCGCGGGGCGGGGAATCCCGTCCTCGACACCACCATCTACGTCAAGGGCCGCGTGCTGGCCAAGCGCGGCACGAGCTACCAGGAGTTCCTGGCTTCGCCGGACTTCAACCAGTCCGAGCTCCACGCCATGCTGGAGCGCCAGCACAAGCAGTTCATCGAGGAGGTTCGCGCCGGGAAGCTGGCCGAGATGGTCCAGCTCGAGCCGGCGCCGGCCGCGAGCGGCATCAGCGTGCAGCTCCTCAACCCGGCCACCTTCCTGAAAGGCACGACGGCTTCGCTCGAAGTGGGTGTGACGCGCCGCGGCGCCG
>MEKM01000056.1:0-4944 GCA_001766965.1 Acidobacteria bacterium RIFCSPHIGHO2_01_FULL_67_28
CGATCAGGTCGAACCCTTTCTGGGTGGCGAAGCGCGACACGATCCCGACGAGCGGCTTCTTCAGGTCGGTGGCCGGCAACCGGAACTGCTCGAGCAAATCCTTCTTGCAGGCCCGCTTCCCGTCCAGCTTGTCCGCGGAGTAGTTCGCCGCCAGGAACTTGTCGGTTTCCGGGCTCCACTCGCTGTAGTCCACGCCGTTCACGATGCCCGTCACCGTGGCGGCGCGCTGGCGGATGACGCCGTCCAAGCCGTGCCCGTACTCCTCGGTCTGGATTTCCTGCGCGTACTTCCGGCTCACCGTGCTGACGAAGTCGGCGAACACCAGCCCGCCCTTGAGCAAGTTGACCTGGCCGTAGAACTCGAGCGCCTCCATCGTGAACAGGCTTTCCGGCAGGCCGAGCGCCGCCAGCGTCTGGCGGGGGAAGAGGCCCTGGTAGCCGAGGTTGTGCACGGTGAACACCACCGGCACGCGCCCCAGCGCCGGGTCCTTCGCGTGCTGGCTCTTCAGCAGGACCGGCACCAGCGCGGACTGCCAGTCGTGGCAATGGATGAGCTCGGGCACGCCCGTGCGCTTCATCAACTCCAGCGCGGCGCGCGCAAACAGGGCGAAGCGCTGGGCGTTGTCCGGGTAATCGGCGCCGCCGTCCACATAGAGGCCGTCGCGGTCGAAGTAGGGCGGGTAGTCGACGAAGAAATAGCGCACGCCCTCCTGGGCGCGACCGTCCTGGATGTCGGCGAAGTGCAGCTCCTCGCCAACGGGGATCGACAAGTTCCGCAAGAGGACGGGACCGGCCGGCGTCTTGCGGTAGCGCGGCAGGACCACGCTGACCTCGTGTCCGCGCCCCGCCAAACACTTCGGCAGCGCTCCCACTACGTCGGCCAGGCCGCCGGTCTTCGAGAACGGTACGCACTCGGAGGCGACGAAAAGTATCTTCAATGTACGTTCCTCAATGGATGCACAAGAGCTGGCCCGGCAGCTTTACGAGTGCGTGTCAATCTGCGCCCGCTGCAACGTGCCGCTGTAGTCCACGTAGATGCTCTTCCACTCGGAGAAGACGTCGATGCCGGCGATGCCGGCCTCGCGGTGGCCGTTGCCCGTCTGCTTGACGCCGCCGAAGGGCAGGTGGATTTCGGCGCCGATGGTGGGAGCGTTGATGTAGACGATGCCGGTGTAGAGGTCGCGCATAGCCGCGAAGGCGCGGTTGACGTCCTGCGTGTAGATGGAGGAGGACAGCCCGTAGACGACCCCGTTCGCGATCTCGACGCCCTGCTCGAAGGTGTCGAACGGAATCACCGAGACCACCGGCCCGAAAATCTCTTCCTGCGAGACCCGCATCTTCGGGTCGCAGTCGCCGAAGATGGTGGGAGCGTAGAAGGCGCCCTTGGCGTGGTCGCCGTCCGTGAGCGCCGTGCCGCCGCAGAGCAGCCGCGCCCCTTCGTTCTTGCCGATTTCGACGTACTCGTGCACCGACTCGCGCTGCTTGGCGTTGATGCAGGGGCCCATCTCGACCGTAGGGTCGAGGCCGTTGCCCACCTTCAGGGCTTTGGCCCGCGCGACGAACCGGTCGAGGAACTGCTTGTAGACTTTCTTGTGGACGCCCACGCGGCTGGCGGCGGTGCAGCGCTGGCCGGTAGTCCCGAAGCCGCCCCAGAGCGCCCCGTCCACCGCCAGCTCGAGCTTGGCGTCGTCCATCACAAGAATCATGTTCTTGCCGCCCATCTCGAGATGACAGTGGCGGAAGTCGGGCGCGCAGGCCACCGACACCTGCCGACCGATTTCCGTCGAGCCGGTGAAGGAGATGACGCTCACGTCCGGGTGTCGCATCAGCGGCTCGCCCACTTTTCCGCCCGAGCCCGTAATCAGGTTCAGCACACCCTTGGGCAGCCCGGCCTCGTTCAGGATTTTGGCGAAGTTGTAGCCTGAGAGCGGGGTGTCCGAGGCGGGCTTGAACACGACGGTGTTCCCGCAGATGAGCGCCGGGAAAATCTTCCACGACGGGATCGCCATGGGAAAATTCCACGGCGTAATCATCCCGCAGACCCCGAGCGGCTGGCGCACGCACATGGCGAACTTGTTGGGCAGCTCCGAGGTGCTGGTGTAGCCGAGCAGCCGCCGCCCTTCCCCGGCCATATACAACCCCATGTCAATGGCTTCCTGGACGTCGCCGCGGGTCTCCTTCAGGATTTTGCCCATCTCGCGCGTCATGTCGCGCGCCAGCTCTTCTTTGCGCTCGACCAGCATCTGCGCGGCGCGGAAGAGAATGTCGGCGCGCTTGGGCGGCGGAGTCAGCCGCCAGCCGTTGTAGGCGGCCTTGGCGGCGGCGACCGCTTCTTCCAGGTCGCACTTGTCGGAGGCGGGAAACAGCCCGACGATGTCCGACTTGTCGGCCGGGTTGACGTTCTCGAAGGTCTTGCCGCCGCGCGGCTCGACCCACTCGCCGTTGATGTAGTTCTTGTAGAGCTTGGGAGCCGGCATCCGAACGTCCTCCTGGGGGCTGCGCGAAAGGTCCGCCACGCGCGCGGCAGCGCGAAGAAGTGAATTTAGCAGAAGCCTTCCGGCGGGTCAATCCGCGCCGATCGCGGGTAGTGCCCCAATGGAAACTGCTCGCCGTTGCGGTATGATAAAGCTACGGGGGACATAAATGGCAGAGGAAAAGAGAACCAAAGGAGCCAAGTTTATGTTACTCGGGATGTTCCTGGGCCTTGCCTTCGGCACGATACTCGGAGCAGTCACCGACCGTGTGGGTCTCTGGCTGCCTGTCGGGCTTGGTGTAGGGGCATCGCTTGGTCTCCTGATTGATGTGGTCAAGCAGCGTCAAGAAAAGTCAAACTAAGACACTCCCGGTCGCGCTTACTCCTTCCCTTCCTCCATCGGGTAGGGTGGCGGAACCTGGCCGCTTGCCCTGAGCGCAGTCGAAGGGTCGCGCGCGCTACTTTCCTTCCTCTTCCATCGGATAAGGTGGCGGCACTTGACCATCCCGCCTTGCCACCAGATAGGCGCGGATGAAAGGGTCGAGCCCGCCGTCGAGCACCGAGTTCACGTCGCCCTTCTCGAGCTTGGTGCGGTGATCCTTCACCAGCTGATAGGGGTGGAGCACGTAGGAGCGGATCTGGCTGCCGAAGCTGATGTCCGACTTCGTCTCCTCGAGCTTGCGCGCCGCCTCCATACGCTTGTCGAGCTCGTGCTGGTAGACCCGCGAGCGCAGGATCTTCATCGCCACGTCCTTGTTCTTGTGCTGGGAGCGCTCGTTCTGGCACTGGGCGACAAGGCCGGTGGGCAGGTGGGTGATGCGCACGGCGGAATCGGTGACGTTGACGTGCTGCCCGCCGTGGCCGCTGGAGCGGTAGGTGTCCACGCGCAGGTCCTCGGGCCGCATCTCCACCTCAATCTTGTCGTCCACCTCCAGCGTGACAAACACGGACGCGAAAGACGTATGCCGGCGCCCGGCCTGGTCGAAGGGCGAGATGCGCACCAGGCGGTGCACTCCGATCTCCGACAGCAGCAGCCCGAAAGCGCTTTCGCCCTGCACGGTGAAAGTCACCGACTTCAGGCCGGCTTCGTCGCCCGCGGTGATGTCGGTGATGGTGGTGGCCAAACCTTTGCGCTCCGCCCAGCGCAGGTACATCCGCAGCAGCATCTCGGCCCAGTCCTGCGACTCGGTGCCGCCGGCGCCGGGGTGGATGGTGACGATGGCGTTGCGGTGGTCGTGGGGGCCGCCGAGCAGGGTTTCGGTCTCGAGCTCCTCGACCTGGCTGCGCAGCTTGTCAATCTCGACGGCCAGCTCTTTTTCCACCGGCTCGCCTTCGTGGGCGAGCTCGACCAGCGCGGCCAGGTCGCCGACGTGGCGCGCCAGCGCCTGCTCGGTGGCGAGCAGCCGCTCCAGGTGCTTGCGCTGCTGGAGGAGTTTCTGCGCCGACTCCGGGTCGTTCCAGAGGTCGGGCAGGTGGAGTTTCTTGTCGAGCTCGTCTAGCTGGGCTTGCTGGCGGGACGGGTCAAAGGTAGCTCCGCAGCTCGTCGGCGCGGGCGCGCAGGCGCTCGAATTCACGTTCCAGTTCTTCGAGGTTGTGCATCACTCGTCCCCTTCCACCGCGGTCACCCAGGACTTCCGCGCCAGCGCCGCCACCGCCACCAGCGCGCACAGCGCCGCCAACCAGTCGCCGTGGCGCGTGTACACGCTCTGCTCGCCCCGCGGCGCGTAGCCGGCGCCGAGCACCGTGCGAGTGCCAACCGCCGCGCGCGCTACCAGACGCCCGTAGGGGTCGACCACCGCGGTGATTCCCGTGTTCGTCGCCCGCAGCAGGAACCGCCGGTTCTCCACCGCCCGCACCCGCGCCAGGTTCAGGTGCTGCTCCAGCGCCGCCGAGCGGCCGTACCAGCCGTCATTTGAGACGTTCACCAGGACGTCCGCGCCCTCGACGGCGAACCGGCGGACCAGCCCCGGGAAAATCGCCTCGTAGCAAATGAGCGGCCCCAGCCGGCTCTCTCCCGCCGGCAGCGCCGCCGGCTCGCGTCCGGGAACGAAATCGCTCACCTCCGCCGTCAGCGGCTCGAGAAAGCCCAGCCAGCGCCCGAGCGGCACGTACTCGCCGAACGGCACCAGGTGAATCTTATCATACTGCCCGACGAAGCCGCCGTCGGGCGAGAGCAGCACGACGCTGTTCGTCGGCTGCCGGCGGCCGTCGGCGCTGCTGCGGAAGTCCACGATCCCCACCAACAGATAGCTGCGCGTGGCCTGGGCCAGCTGCACCAGGCGCGCCCGCAGCACCGGGTCCTGGTGAAAGTAGAGCGAGACCGGAATCTCCGGCCAGAGGATGAGCGCGGGGCGGCCGGCGGCCTGCTCGCGGGCCGCCGCGCGCGTCAACTCCTCGAGCTGCGCCAGTTCGTCTCCGTGTGTCGCCGCCCAGTCCGGGTCGAACTCCTCGAGCTGCGGCAGGTTGGTCTGG
>MEKM01000056.1:4958-10038 GCA_001766965.1 Acidobacteria bacterium RIFCSPHIGHO2_01_FULL_67_28
CTCCGTGGTGGGCACGGGGGGCAGGCGCCTGCCTCCGTAGGCGGCGCCCGCCAGGAGAATCACCACGGCGCCCAGGAGCAGCAGCCGTCGCCGCGAAGGCGCCAGCCAGCAGTGCGCCGCCAGTGCGTTCACGCCGACGACGAGGAAGGACACGCCATAAACGCCGGTGTAGGCGGCCGGCTGGATCCAGCCGGCTTCCGGGGCCACAGCGCTGCCCACCAGGTTCCAGGGAAAACCGCCGAAGGGAACATAGGTCCGCAGCCACTCGAGCGCCACCCAGGGAAACGGCGCCAGCAGCAGCGCCGCCAATTGCCAGCGCCGTGCCAGCTCCCCCACGGCCAGAGAAAACAGCCCGACAAAAACCCCCAAGACCAGCGCGAACAGCAGGAGCACGCCCGCGGCCACGGGCACGGACAGCCGCCCGTGCAACCGCATCACATCGTAAATCCACGCGCAGCTACCGGCGAAAAACACCGCGCCCGTCAGCCAGCCCAGGAAAAACAAACACCAGCGCGCGCGGCGCTGGATAATCACGGCGAGCAGCGGCGCCAGCGCCACCCAGGCCAGCCAGTAGAAGTGCAGTCGGGGAAAGCTGGCGATCAGGAGCGCTCCGGAGAGCAGCGCGCACGCAGTCGGGTGGCGCAGGAGGAAAGCGGACGCGGCCATCAACGCTTGATCTTGAGGATTTGCCGGAAGCCCTGCGCCTCCAGGCGCTGCTGGGCGGCGTCGGCCAGCTCGGCCGACTCGAGCGGGCCCACCTGCACGCGGTAGAAGCGGTCGGCGGAGGGCGGGATGATGACGGAAGAGAAGCCTCGCTTCTTCAGCTCGCCCACCAGCCGCTGCGCCTCCGCTTCCTGCGTGACCGCCGCCACCTGGAGGTAGTAGGTCTCCTTCGCCGCGGCCGGTTTGGCCGGCGCGGCGGCGGGCTTGGCCGCGGTGGTCGTCGGCTTCGACTCCGCCGGCTTTGCCGCCGGCGGTTTGCTCTCCGCCGGTTTGGTGGCGGGCAGGGTCTCGGCCGGCGGCTTCCCTTCCACGCGCTCGTAAAAGCTCAAGTCATCGGGCGCCGGCGAAGCGGCCGGGGCTGGCGCCGACGGTTTCTGCGGCGGCGAGGCCGGGACCTTGGCCACCGCCTGGTTGCGGCCGAGGACAAACCCCAGCGTGAAAAAGATCGCGCAGAGCAGCACGACCGCGAAAAAAACGCCCAGCAGGTGCCGGTTTTCCAGTGTCATCTCGTAGTGGCCGCCTTTCTTTTCCCTCTCAGCCATCGGTTGCGGGCGTTCTCTGCCCCGCGCCTACTTGGCCATCTTCATCCACGCGCTGATGATGTCGATGGGCACGGGGAAGATCACGGTGGTGTTCTTCTCCACGCCGATTTCGGTCAGGGTTTGCAGGTAGCGCAGCTGGATGGAGAGGGGTTGCGCGGCCAACACGCTGGCGGCTTCCGCCAGCCGGGCGGAGGCCTGGAACTCGCCCTCGGCGTGGATGATTTTGGCGCGGCGCTCGCGTTCGGCCTCGGCCTGCTTGGCGATGGCGCGCTGCATCTCCACCGGCAAATCCACGGCCTTGACCTGCACCATGGTGACCTTGATGCCCCAGGGATCGGTCTGCTCGTCGAGGATTTCCTGCAAGCGCGCGTTGACCTTCTCGCGGCGGGCGAGGAGGTCGTCGAGCTCGACCTGGCCGAGGACATCGCGCAAGGTGAGCTGCGCCAGCTGCGAGGTGCCGTAGAGGTAGTTCTCGATGCTGACGATGGCCCGGTTCGGGTCCACCACCTTGAAGTAGGTGACCGCGTTCACCTTCACGGTGACGTTGTCGCGGGTGATGATGTCCTGCGGGGGGACGTCCATGGTGACGATGCGCAGCGAGACCCGCATGATCTTCTCGATCGGCCACCAGATCCAGACCAGGCCGCGACCCTTGGGCTCCGGCAGCATCCGCCCCAAGCGCAGCACGACGCCGCGCTCCCACTCGTTGAGAATCTTGATGCAGTTCAGCATCCAGATGACCACAATGACGACCACAACCAGTCCGACGCTCATTGTCCTGACTCCTTTGCCGGGGACGGCTTGTCCCATCCCCCGCTGTGGGGCTCCACTGTGAGGAGCAACCCTTCTATGCTCACCACCCGCACCCGCTGCCCGACGGCGATTTTCGCTCGGGCCACGGCGCTCCAGAGCTCCCCCGCCACCATCACCAGGCCCTTCGGGGCGTCGCCCCCGATTTCCTGCCGCACCTCGCCGACTTGCCCGAGCAGCCCCTCGCGCCCGCTGGCCACAGGCCACCGGCGCGACTTCAAGACCAGTCGCAGCAGGATGACAGTGATGACCGCAAACGGAATCGCCACCGCCAGCGCAATCTCCCAGCGCACCCGCAGCTCGGGGATGGGCGGCGATTCAACCAGCATCAAAGCGCCCAAGACCATCGAGACCACGCCGCCCACGGCCAGCACGCCGTGGCTTGTGTACATCGCTTCCAGGATGAAGAAAACCACGGCCAGCAGAATCAGCAGCACGGCGGCGTAGTTGACCGGCAGCAGGTGGAAGGCGTACAGCGCCAATACCATCGAGATGCCTCCGGCCACCCCCGGCACGATGAACCCCGGGTGGTTCACCTCAATGTACAACCCCAGGAGGCCGAAGACAAACAGCAAAAAGGCGATGTTGGGGTCGATGATGCGGGTGAGCAAGCGCTGTCGCTGGGTCATCTCCCAGGGCTCGACGCGCGCGTCGGCCAGGGCGAGTTTCTGGGTGCGGCCGTCGAAGCGCTTGATCTCGCGCTCGTTGAACTGCTCGAACAGTTTTTCCCGCGACTCGCACACGGCGTCAATCAACCCCGCCTGGAGCGCCTCCTGCTCGGTCCAGGACTTGGCCTCGGTAACGGCCAGCTCGGCCACTTCCGGGTGGCGCCCGCGCTTTGAAACGAAGCTGCGCAGGTAGGCCGCGGCGTCGCTGAATGCCTTCTTCTTCAGCGTCTCGGGCATCTCCTGCGGCCCCATGACGGGCGAGGACGCCCCGGTGGTGGTGCCGGGAGCCATGACGGCGACATCGGCGGCGAGCAGGATGAAAAACCCCGCCGAGGCCGCGCGGCTGCCGGTGGGGGCCACATAAACGATGACCGGCACGCGCGCGGTGGTGATGGCGTCCACCATCTCGCGCATTGAAGTCTCGAGTCCGCCGGGCGTATTGATCCAGACGAGCACGGCGTCAGCGTTCGTCCTTTCCGCGTGCTCGATGCCCTGGCGAACATAGTCGGCCGAGACGCTGTGGACGATTTCGTTCAGGCGAATCTCCACCACCGTGCCGGCCGCGGCGCGCGCCGGGGCCAGCGCCCACAGCAAAGCCAGCCACGGCAAGAGTCGCTTCTTCACTGGGGTCTCCCCGTCGCCGGCGCGTGCACACCGGCGCCCAAGCGGGCTTCGAGCGCCCGGGCTTCCGTGTTGGCCGGGTCGAGCGCCAGGGCGGCTTCGACCTGCTCCCGCGCTTCTCCTATACGATTCTGGGCGAGATAGATTTCCGCCAGGCGCAACCGCGCCGGCACCGTTTCCTGGCTCCAGAGCGAGGCCTTCAGCTCGGAGATGGCCTCGGCCAAGCGTCCCTGGCGGCGGTAGGTCTCGGCCAGGAAAAAATGCGCCGGTTGGGAGTCCGGGTCGAGCAGGAGGGCTTCGGAGAACTCCCGGCGGGCCAGCTCAACCTCTCCGCGCGCCAGCAAGTCCTGGCCGCGCTCGACGTGCACGGCGACGTGCTCGAGCCGGACGGAGGCCGCCGCCGGGGTCTCCTGTTGGCCGGCGAACCGCGCGCTGAAGCGCTGCTGCAGCCGGTCGAGCTCGAGCTGGCGCCGCTCGAGACTCAAGGTCAGCGCCGGATTGTCGCCCACCGCCTGCTGGCGGACCTGGCTGGCGTCCTGCGGGCGGCCGAGCTTTTCCAGCGCCTGCGCCTGGAGGAAAAGCGCCTCGGTGTCGCCGGGCGTGAGCGCCAGGCAATCGGCCAGGGCGCGAGCGGCCGGCTCCCACTCTGCGCGCCGCAGGCGGTGCAGCCCGAGGTTGAAGTGGATGTCGGCGTCGCCGGGATCGGCTTCCAGAGCGCGCGCGAAGTAATCGTCGGCGGCGGCCGGCTGTTCCGCATAGGAGGCGAACACCCCCAGGTTGTTCCACACCTGACTGACTGGCAGGCGCTCGCCGAGCGGCGCCAGGGTTTCGAGGGCGCGCGCGTAGTCGCGGGCGTAAAACCGGCACAGGGCCAGGAAAAAGCCGGCGTCCAGCGCCACGCTGCTCTCCGCCGGGACTTTCTCGAACCACTGGGCGGCGTTCGCGTAGTCCTGCTCGTCGAAGTACAGCTCGCCCAGGCGGAAGGCCGGGGCGCCGTAGCCGGGCGCGAGGTGCGACGCCTGGCGAAAGTATTGCAGCTTCTGCTCGCGGCCCGTGGCCAGCAAGCCGCGGACGTAACTCTCGAAAGCGCTCACCGGCAGATTCGGAAAGCGCGCCAGGAAAGCATCCAGGCTGACGGGAAAAGTGGGGTCGAGCCGCCGCAGGATCTGCCAGGCCAGGCGGCCCTGGAGCTGGAGCAGGCGGTCGAAGGGTCCCTGCTCTTCCCCGAGGCGCACGAGCGCGAGCTGGCGGACATCAAGCAGCTCGGCGCGGATGGTGAGCGTCGCGTCTTCGACGCGGAAGTCGCCGAGCGCCAGCCAGTCGGCCCCGACTTCTTCGGCCAGGCGCAACCAGCTGGCGCGGGTGAGCGCGGCCGCCGGCGGCAAGCCCAGCCGCTCCAATCCTGCCAGGCGTTCTTCGCGCGGCACCAGGCTGTGTCCCGCGCCGGCCAGGCGCGCGGTCAAGGACTCGCCAAAACTTTCTCCAACCCACTCCAGCTCGGCCGCGCGAGCGGTGTTCTCAAAAGGAGCGACGAGCAGAGTGTCGGCCGCAGCGGGGAGGGGTCCGAAAACAAAAGCCAGCAGCACGCCCGTGGCCAGCCACAACCCGAAAAAAGTGGAGCGCCGAACGCGCATGGCGAATTCCATTATAGCAGAGCGTCCCCGAGACGCCGGGCGCAGCGGCTAGCGAGGGATGGGGCGCGGGAGTTCTGCAAAG
>MEKM01000057.1:0-360 GCA_001766965.1 Acidobacteria bacterium RIFCSPHIGHO2_01_FULL_67_28
AAAGAAGTCGAAGACGTCATCCTCGGCTGCGCCATGCCGGAAGCAGAGCAGGGGATGAACGTGGCGCGGATCGCGTCGCTGCGCGCGGGCGTCCCGGTGACGGCGTCGGCGGTCACGGTCAACCGCTTCTGCGCTTCGGGCCTGCAAGCCATCGCGCAGGCGGCCGAGCGCATCATGTGCGGCTTCGCCGAAGTCATCGTGGCCGGCTGGACCGAGTCCATGAGCCTGGTGCCGATGGGCGGCCACAAGATCGCTCCCAACCCCACACTGGTCGCCACCTACCCGGACGCGTATCTCTCCATGGGTCTCACCGCGGAAAACCTGGCGCGCAAGTACGAAGTCACCCGCGAAGAGCAGGAC
>MEKM01000057.1:378-8795 GCA_001766965.1 Acidobacteria bacterium RIFCSPHIGHO2_01_FULL_67_28
CACATGAAAGCGCTCAAGGCCATTGACCGCGGCCACTTCAAGGAAGAAGTTGTCCCGGTCGAAGTCAGCTACCGCGTGCTCAAGAACGGCAAGCCGGAGGAAGAGAAGTTCGTCTTCGACACCGACGAAGGCCCGCGGCGGGACACGACGCGCGAAGCGCTGGCTGCCTTGAAGCCGGCCTTCCACGCCCAGGGCACCATCACCGCCGGCAACGCCTCGCAGATGAGCGATGGCGCTTCAGCCGCCGTGGTGATGAGCGCCGAACGCGCCAAGGCGCTCGGGCTCAAGCCGCTCGCCCGCTTCGTCGCCTACGCCACTGCGGGCGTCGCGCCGGAAGAGATGGGCATCGGCCCGGCCAAGGCCATCCCCAAGGCGCTGAAGCTCGCCGGGCTGCGCCCGCACGACATTGACGTCATCGAGCTGAACGAAGCCTTCGCCGCCCAGGTGCTGGCGGTCTTCCGCCTGACCGAGTTCGACACCTCGCGGGTCAATCCGAACGGCGGCGCGGTCGCGCTCGGCCACCCGCTCGGCTGCACGGGCTCGAAGCTCACCGCCAGCTTGCTCTACGAGCTGCGCCGCCAGCAGGCCCGCTACGGCATGGTGACGATGTGCGTGGGCGGCGGCATGGGCGCCGCCGGCATCTTCGAGCGGCTCAACTGACTTGTTCCGGGAAGTTCTGTCATTCTGAGCGAAGCGAAGAATCTCAATCTGCGATAAGGGCAGCGATTGAGATTCTTCGTCGCCCTGCGGGCTCCTCAGAATGACACCCGTTCGTGGAATGTTGGGTGGGGACGAACCCCGCCCCTACACAAACAAGCATGGCGAACCACACTGTCTGGTACTTTGCGTACGCGTCCAACATGAACCGCGGGCAGATGGCGCAGCGGGCGGGGTCGCTGGCGGAAGAAAGAACCGCGCGGCTCGACAACTATGAGCTAAACTTCGACAAGATTGCCCGCGGGGGCACGGGCACGGCCAACATCGTGCCGGCCGAGGGCAAGACGGTGTGGGGAGTGCTGTACCGGGTGACGGAGCAGCAGTTGAAAGCGCTTGACCGCTTCGAGGGCGTCCCCGAGCACTACCGCCGCAGCGAGGTGACGGTGGTGGGTGGCGACGGCAAGAAAGTCGGCGCCCAGGTCTATCTCGCCCGCAAGGTGCGCAAGGGGCTGAAGCCCGACCGGCTCTATTTGCAAAAGATTATCCAGGGTGCCGAAGAACACAGCCTCCCGGGCGACTACATCGAGCAGTTGAAGAGGTTTGAACCTGCTTGAGGTTCAGGCCACGGGCTTCCGCCCGTGGCACCCAGCGGCGGAAGCCGCTGGGCTGAACGCGGGAAAAGATAGCGAGGACGAACATGGCGACCATAGCTACCGAGAAAAAAATCCGCGGGGGAAGCTTCCTCATCGAAGACCGCACGCCCGGGGAAGTTTTCATCCCCGAAGAGTTCACGGACGAGCAGCGGCAGATCGGGCAGACGACAGAAGAGTTCATCGCCGGGGAAGTGGTGCCGCGCGCCGAGGAGCTCGAGCACAAGAAGGAAGGCCTGATGCCGGAGCTGCTGCGCAAGGCGGCGGAGATCGGGCTGCTCGGCGCCGACGTTCCCGAGGCGTACGGCGGGCTCGGCCTGGACAAGGTCTCGACCACGCTCATCGCCGAAAAAGTCGCCCGCTACGCCTCCTTCGCCGTCACCCACGGCGGCCACCACGGCATCGGCACGCTCCCCATCGCCTACTTCGGCACCGAAGCGCAGAAGAAGAAGTACTTGCCCAAGCTGGCCTCCGGCGAGCTCATCTCCTGCTACTGCTTGAGCGAAGCCGAAGCCGGCTCGGACGCCCTGGCCGCGAAGGCCCGCGCCGACCTGACGCCCGACGGCAAGCACTACGTCCTCAACGGACAGAAGATGTGGATCACCAACGGCGGCTTCGCCGACGTCTTCATCGTCTTCGCCAAGGTGGGCGGGGAAAAGTTCAGCTGCTTCATCGTCGAGAAGGCCACGCCGGGGTTTTCCATCGGCCCGGAAGAAAAAAAGATGGGCATCAAGGGCTCGTCCACCGTACCTATTTTTTTCGACAACGCCAAGATTCCCGCCGAGAACCTCCTGCACGAGGTCGGCCGCGGGCACATCGTGGCTTTCAACATCCTGAACGTCGGCCGCTTCAAGCTGGCCGCCTACTGCACGGGCGGCTGCAAGAACTCGCTGGCCGGGGCGGTGAAGTACGCCCTGGAACGGAAGGCCTTCGGCAAGGCCATCGCCGAGTTCGGATTGATTCAGCACAAGCTCGGCGAGATGGCCATCGCCACCTACGCCGCCGAATCGATGATCTACCGCACGGCGGGGATGATTGACTCGGCGCTGCATGGGGTGAACCTCTCGGCCGCCGATGCCCCCCAGCACGCCATGAAGGCGCTCGAGGAGTTCGCGGTCGAGTGCTCCATCAACAAAGTCTACGCCAGCGAGGCGGTCGACTATTGCGTGGACGAGTTCGTGCAGATCCTCGGCGGCTACGGCTACCACCAGGACTACCCCGCCGAGCGCGCCTACCGCGACGCCCGCATCAACCGCATCTTCGAGGGCACGAACGAAATCAACCGCCTGCTGATCACCGCCCAGCTCTTCAAACGCGCGATGAAGGGCGAGCTGCCGCTGATGGCCGCGGCGAAGAAGGTGGCCGACGAGCTGATGAGCGCCGCTCCGGCCGCGGCGCCGGCGGCGGGCGACGGCCTTGCGGCCGAAATCGCCGGGGTCACCGCCAGCAAGAAGACCTTCCTCTTCGCCGCCGGCGTGGCTGTGCAGCGCTACATGGACAAGCTGGCTGACGAGCAGGAGATCGCCGGGGGGCTCGCCGACATCGTGATGGACGTCTACGCCATGGAAAGCGCCTTGCTGCGGACGCGGAAGCTGCTGGAGCGCAAGGGAGCGCAGGGCGCGGCTCTGCCCGTGGCGGCCACGCGCGTTTTCGTCGCCGATGGGCTCGACCGGGTCGAGAAGCACGCCAAGACCGTGCTCGCCGCCTCGGCCAGCGGCGACACTCTGCGGGCGCAGCTCGCGCTGCTGCGGCGCTTGCTCAAGCGCGAGCCGGTCGATACCGTGGCGCTGCGCCGCCAGGTGGCCCGCGCTGCCCTCGACGCCCAGCGCTACCCCTTCTAGCCGGATGCCCCGCCGACGCGCGGCGCCCGCGCCCGAATCGGGCGCGCCGGTCCGCCCGCCCTGGCTGCGGGAGCTGGCGGCGGGCTACCTGACGGTTTTCCCGAGAGTTTCACCGGAGCGGCGGCGCGGCCTCCAAGGTTTTTCCTTCCACCGGCGCCGCGGTCGGGAGCGCGCGGGAATCTTTGTTGGCTTTCTGACCGGGCCCGCGCCCGAGTGCGCGGTGTTCGCCTTCGTCGAGCCGGCCGGGGGCGCCCTGCATAAGCGGTTGGTGAGCGGCCCGAAGAGTTTGTTCCAGGAAACCTACGGCTTCGTGACCAAGTACACGGCGCGCCCGCCGCGCTTCGCGCTTCACGACGAAGCCGCCGCGGCCCTGGTGCGCTCGGTCCTGCTGGCGGCTTTTTCCCGAAGCGAGCGCGAAAAGCACGCCCGCAACTTCTTCATGGAGACGCTGGCCTTGTTGCAGCGCACCGGGCTCCCGGAGAAGCTGGCCCGCGCGCTTGACTGAATCGCCCGGTGT
Source organism: Acidobacteria bacterium RIFCSPHIGHO2_01_FULL_67_28 (assembly GCA_001766965.1). Classification (GTDB taxonomy): domain Bacteria; phylum Acidobacteriota; class Terriglobia; order Acidiferrales; family 2-02-FULL-67-57; genus 2-02-FULL-67-57. Next base: position 4,044 of record MEKM01000057.1, read on the forward strand.
TTTCGTGTAGACTGGCGGGAACGGGAGGAGCCGACCATGAGTGTCTCCCTTGCCCTGGTCGCCGCGGTTCTTTTTCTCGGCGCCGCCCCGGCCGAGGTTCAGCTCGAGCAGGCAATCAAGAAGCTTGGAGGGAAGGACGAGCTTAGCCAGGAGAAGATCGCCTCCGGCCTGAAAGAGGCCTTGCAGGTGGGCACGGAGAACGCGGTGCGCTCGACCGGCAGGCCGGACGGCTACTTCGGCAACCCCAAGATCAGAATCCCGATGCCGGAGAAGCTGCAAACGATGGAAAAGGGCCTGCGCACCGTCGGCTACGGCGACCAGGTGGATGAGTTCGTCTTGAGCATGAACCGTGCCGCCGAGCGCGCCGCCCCCGAGGCCAAGGCCATCTTCTGGGACGCCATCCGCGAGATGAGCTTCCGCGACGCCCAGAAGATTTTGAACGGCAGCGACACCGCCGCCACCGAGTACTTCCGGCGCAAGACCACCGAGCGGCTGGCCGCCGCCTTCCGGCCCATCGTCTCCGACGCCATGAACCAAGTGGGCGTCACCCGGCAATACAAGGAGCTGGTGGGACGCGCCCGGTCCATCCCCTTCCTGAAGACGGAAGACCTCGACCTCGACGACTACGTGGTGGGCAAGGGGCTCGACGGATTGTTCTATGTACTCGGTGAAGAGGAACGCAAGATCCGCCGCGAGCCCGCCGCCCGCGTCACCGATTTGCTGAAGGATGTCTTCGGCCGGTAGAGGCGCCCATGACCGAGAAAAGCCCGACGATCCTCGACTCCATCGGCCGCACGCCGCTGCTGCCGCTCGAGCTCCGGCACAACGGCGCCGCCTACCGGCTCTACTGCAAGGCCGAGTTCATGAACCCGACGGGGAGCGTCAAGGACCGCATCGCCTACTACATCATCGCGGAGGCGGAGAAGCGCGGCGAGCTGCGCCCGGGGACGACGATCGTCGAGTTGAGCAGCGGCAACACCGGCATCGCCCTGGCGCAGGTGGCGGCGGTAAAGGGCTACCGGCTGGTCATCCTGATGCCGGAGCACATGAGCCAGGAGCGCATCCGGCTGTTGCAAAGCCTGGGGGCGGAGGTTTGCCTGACGCCGCAGGCTGACGGCTTCGCCGGGGCGCTGGCGCGGCTGCGGCAGATCCTCGAGAGCAGCGCCGAGGTCTACTGCCCGCGGCAGTTCGAGAACCCCGACAATCCCCGCGCCCACTACGAAACCACCGCGCCGGAAATCTGGGAGCAGATGGGCGGCGCGGCGGACGCCTTCGTGGACGGCGTAGGCACGGGCGGGACGCTGATGGGCGTGGGCCGCTTCCTGCGGGAGCGCAACCCCCGCGTCTCGCTGGTGGCGGTCGAGCCCAGCGAGGCGGCGGTGATGAGCGGGGCCTGCGAGATCTGCGGCCACAAGATCGCCGGCATCGGCGACGGCTTCATCCCTGCGCTGATGGACATGAAGCTGGTGGACCAGGTGGAAGCGGTGGAGAGCAATGAGGCGGTCGCGATGGCCAAGCGCTTGAGCCGCGAGCACGGCTTGCTCGTGGGAATCTCTGCGGGCGCCAACGTCCTGGCGGCGCTGCGCACGCTCGACCGGCTGGGGCGCGACAAGAAGGTAGTCACCGTGCTGCCCGACCGCGCCGAGCGCTACTTCAGCACCGACCTTTACCTCCACTCCGAATCGCCGCCCTTACGCCGCTGCGCGACCTGCGGCAGCACCAGCCCCGAGCAGTGCCGCGACTCCGTCCTGCATTCGCGGACGGAGTCCTAGAGTACAATCGGCACGAACTTCCAGTCCGTATTGCCCGGGTGGCGGAACCGGCAGACGCGAGGGACTTAAAATCCCTTGAGGCGAAAGCCTCGTGTGGGTTCGACCCCCACCCCGGGCACTTTTCGTTCAAGTACTTGTGGCTTTAGGGGTAGTTGGCTGCGCTTCCACAGGCAATCCAAGGAGCAACGTCATGGATGACGTGGTTCAAGGTTTCGCTGAGATCGTAACCAAAAATAGAAATACCACCATCCTGGTCAGTAGGTGAGTGGTAGTCGTAGGTTCCCTCGAACTCCACGTCTGTGACCAGATCGCCATTGCGGTCATAAGAGCACTGCGAATTGGTCGCGGGGTTGCGATAGGTGTCGTAACCGCCGTGAAAAATATGCTCAGCCCATGCAGGGTCACCTACCCAGTCTTGGTCATCGCCGCCGCTGTCTCCCCCGGCTCCGGGAGCAGTCTCCGGGGGACAATCCGATGGCGGGCCGCTCTGAGTAGGGTTTCTTGGCGGGCATCTATTGTTGATGTTTCGGTTGTAGTGCTCGGGCGAACAGAATTCAGGCGGCATGATGCCTTGATACAAGCCCATGGGGTCAACAGCGTTCACGGGGTCGTTGAGTACATAGGCGTAGAAGTTTGTGTCGCCTCCCGCGAACCAGAGCGGGTCCTTGGCTATCCAGCGGCCGGCCTCCGGGTCGTAATCCCGGGCCCCAAAATGAAGTAGTCCGCTCTCGCGGTCATAGAGTCCGCCCGCAAACCCGAAAGGCTGGAACCCAGGGTTCGTATCCTGCACAACGTTTCCGAACTCGTCGTAGTCCATCCGCTGGACAATAGCTCCCGTGGCGGCGTCCACGACCAGCCGGGGGCTGCCCAGTGGGTCGGTGAGGATACGAAAGGTCTTGCCTCCTTTCTCCATGTAGTCGGGCACGTTGGGTCGAGTGGCGTAGACGAAGCGGCTGACCACCTTGTTCTGGCCATCCAGTTCCACCATCGGCCGCAGGGGGCCCTGGTAGAGGAACCCTTGGACGAGGGAACCATCCAACTTCTTGCCGAGACGACGGTTCCAGACGTCCATCACATACTCCAGCTTCCTTCCCTCGGGGAGGGTCACCGCCTTGAGATTGCCGAAAACGTCGTAGTCATACCGGGTCATCTTGCCGTCGGCGGTCTTGCTGGCCCATTCCCCGTTGGGGGTGTGGGCGTAGCTGGTCTCTCCGTACTGGAGGAGGCAGTCCTGGTCGTCGTAGCTCCCTCTCTTGGCACCTTTCTGTCCCTTGCAGGCCAGGCGGTTGCCGTTAGCGTCGTGTTCGTACTGTGCGACCTGAACTCCCTCTTGGCTGACCCCGGCCAAGCGTCCCGCAGAGTCGTATTGGTAAGTACACGCGGTCGTCTGCCCTTCCAGGGTTTCGACTTTTTCGATGATCCGCTTCAAGGCGTCCCGGGTATAGCGAACCGCGAAAATCTCTTTTTTGTTGAAGAAGCTTCGCTGCTCCGTCAGTTCTTCGAAATCGTTGTACGCTTTGGTGGTGGTCACAGCCCCCAGCTTGGTCCCGATCACCAAGCCACTCTGAGGGTCGCGGGTCAAGGTCAAGGCTCCGACTTGTGTCAAGAAGTTGTCCGGATCGTACTCGAGCGCGATGGGGGAGCCGCCATTGACGGTCAAGGAAGACAGTCGGAAATTCTTGTTGAAGGTGCGGCGGAGGCGACCTTGGATCGGCCCGGTCCAAATGATTTCGGTGAGCAAGAAGCCATCGTAAGCGTGAGAAAGGCTTACACCCTCGGGCCCCGTTGCCGTGATCAGATTGCGCGTCTTGGGGTCAATGACAAACTGCAATTTGCCACCGGGGAAAGCGACGGTACTTATGGCGCCGGTCTCGTCATAGAGGAACTCTATGGTGCGGCCATCGGGGCACGTGATGCGGCTCAATTGCTTGTCCGCATTGTAGGTGTAACGCTTGCCTTGGTCGCCGGCACCCGTATCCGGCGGGAAATACGCCTCCACGAAGTTCAAGGGATTGTGAGTGAAACGATGTTCCGGCCGCCCCGGGGGAGTAACCGACGTCAGGTTGCTATTGGCATCAAAGACATAGCGAACCTCGCGGCCATCGGGCAGAATCCGTTTGGTGACTCGTCCAGTGGGGCCGTACTCCAGGCGCTCAATTCGCCCCAGGGGGTCGGTGATACTGGCCAACTGCTTGGCGGGGTCGTACGCGAAGGAATATACGCGCGCCCCAGCGCCCACGCCGGCCCTAACCGCTGTTAAGCGCCCGTGGTTGTCATAATCGAGAATGACCGGTTGTCTGCCGGGGGTTTCGATTGTCGCGATCTTGCCGTGAGCGTCGAGGGTTCCGACGATCTGGCGGCCGGCCGGGGTCGTATTGGTAATCTTCTTTTGGGCCGCTTCATAAACGCTGGCAAAGCTGTGTCCATTGGTAGTGAGGGCATCTGTCTGTTTGATCAGGCTTAGGGGATTGCCGCGCTCGGCCAGCGCCACCGCACGGCTGAGCGAGACAGCAAACGCCAGCCCTCCCGGAGTGGTGCGCGAGAAAGACTTGATCCGAGGGGATTGCAGACCCCACCGGGGGTCCGGTTCCAGCACAAGAGAGGAGGCAGCCCCGTCGGCGGTGCTCACCTTGTAGCTACCTTCCGGTCCCCGTACGGAGACTGTCTGACCGCCGCCGCAACACTTATTTACCCGCCGCTCTTCGCCCCCAGGGAGACGCTCCACCAAGAAGTTGAACTCACGCCCCTGGGCTGTATTCAGCGCAATTTGAAGCCCTTGCCCGTTGCGGCTGGCGAGAAGTTCGGAAAAGCCGCCCGCCGGATCTTCCTGCCGGGTGAGGCGGCCTTTTTCGTCATAGGCGAAGCGGTAAAGGTGGCCTCTCGCAGTGGCGGCGCCGGCGAGAAGTCCTTCCTTCCCGTAGGTGAAGTGAGCTGTTGCCCCGGCGGGATCGGTAATAGCCGACAAATAGCCGTCGTCGTT
>MEKM01000058.1:0-3550 GCA_001766965.1 Acidobacteria bacterium RIFCSPHIGHO2_01_FULL_67_28
GGAACACCAGGCTGGTCGTGTAGGCGGCCAGGGAGGCGTAGGCGGCGCCCAACAACCCGAGGCGTGGCAGCAGCAAGGTGAGCAAAATGAGGGTCACCCCGTTGCCGATCAGGGCCGCATAGCCCGGCACCTGCGGCCGGTTCAGCGCCCGCAGGGAATCGTTGAGAACCATGACGAACGCCATCGGAATCGCCGCCAGCAGCAGCACGCGGCAGGCGGAGACGGCCGGGGCAAACGTTTCCCCGAAGAAGAAGGGAATCAGATAGGGGACAAGCAGCAGGAGCGGCCCCACGCTCAAAGCCAGCAGCGCCGCCACCACGCGCAGCGACTGCTGCATGACGCGCTGGGCGCCCGCCGGGTGCTCCTGGGCGGCAGCCGCCGGCAGCGTGACCATGCCGATGGCGGCGGGGATGGACTGCACCGGCTCGGCCACCACCACCGCCACCACGTAGTAGCCCAGCGCCTGCGGCGGCAGCCAGACGCTCATCACCAGTTGGTCCAGGCGCAGGTTCAAATAGGACGAGGTCAGCGAAAACTGCGCCTTCAGGCCGTAGCGGAGCATCGGCGCGAGCAGGCTCGGATCCCACTCCCAGCGCGGCCGCAGGCTGCGCGCCACAAAGTGGGCGTGCAGCAGCCACGCCAACCCGTAGCCGACGAGTTGCCCGGCCACAATCCAGGGCAGGCTCACGCGTCCCAGCAGGTACAACCCCACCAGCAGCGCCGTGTACCAGGCGGCCACGAACACGCGCGCCAGGTTGTATTGGCCGAGCTGCAAGCGCCCCTGGAGCAGTTTGAGCAGGTAGAGCGAATTGAATCCCGCGGGGAAAAAGAGCAGGAAGAGGCGGGTGAGGGAGATGACTTCGGGGCGGTGTCCGGCCAGGACAACGGGCAGCAGGAAATAAGCGAGCGCCCCGAACACCACAGTCTGGGCCAGCCCCAAGACTTGCAGCAGGGAAAAGACGGCGTTCAGGCGCTCGGGGTGGCGGGCGGCGAAGTAGGTGGCGGCGTCGTGCAGGCCGAAGGAGCCCACCAGATAGACGACCGCCGAGGGCCACAGGATGATGACCGCCAGCTCCCCGCGTCCCTCCGGCCCCAACAGGCGAGCCGCCAGGACTCCGCTGACAGCACCGAGGAGCAGAATGGCGGCGTTGGCGGCGACCGTGGAGGCGTAGTGGCGGGAGAGAGTCGGCACGGGGAAGCGACAGTAGCCCACGCCCGGCCGGGAAATCAAGCTGCCTGGCAGCGGCGCAACCCGGGTAGAATGCGCCCCGCGATGGTCACTCCGCGCTCATGGGTACTAGCGGCGGCGCGCGCCGTGGCCGGACTCTTGCCCGACCGGCTGAAGGCCGCCATCTATCGCTTGCCGGTGGTGAGCGGATTGGTGCGCTGGCTGCTGACGCGGGCGGCGCCGGGCGAGCCGGTGGTGGTGGAGGTGGCCGGCGGGCTCGCCCGGGGTCTGCGCCTGCGCCTGGACCTGAAGACGGAGAAGTACTTCTGGCTCGGCACGCACGAGATGCCGGTGCAGCGGGCGCTCGCGCGCGAAGTGCAGCCGGGCTGGACGGTGTACGACATCGGCGCGCACGTGGGCTTCTTCACCCTGGCCCTGGCGCGGCAGGTGGGAGCGGGGGGGCGAGTGCTGGCCTTCGAGCCGCTGCCCGCCAACCTCTCCGTTCTGCGCGAGAACCTGGCCATGAACCCGGCAGTGTCCGCGAACGTCCAGGTGATCGAAGCGGCGGTGGCGCGGGAGTCAGGCCGCGCCTCGCTCTTTGCCGAGGTCAGCACCACCATGGCGCGCCTCACCGCGCCTCCCGCCGGGCACACGGGTACGTACGAGGTGGCGACCTTGGCGCTCGACGACCTGGTCTTCGCCCGCGGCGCCCCGCCGCCCCGGCTGGTCAAGATGGACATCGAGGGCGCCGAAGGGTTGGCGCTGGCCGGGGCCCGGCGCCTGCTCGGCGAGGCCGCGCCCCTGCTCTTGATTGAAGTGCACGGCGAGGAAGCCGCCCGGACGGTCTGGGAGGAGCTGCGGCAGGCCGGCTACAGGGTACTCACACTCGAGCGCGACCGAGAATTCCTCGCCCCCGGCGAGTTCGCCAAGGCGCACATCCTGGCGGTTCCCCGTCGAGCGTAGCGAAGACCTTGAGCTTGCCCGCCACGGCAGGCTTGCCGAAGGGCGCGCCCGGCTAGGCCGGCTTCACCCACAGAGCGGTGTCCCAGACGCCGTTGGTCGTCCAAATACACTCCCAGGTTTTCACCGTAGTGGCGAAGCGTCCCCAGGCCTCGCTGGCCGGACCGTCGGCGGGACGGCGGGAGTGGGGGGCGTAGCTCGAGCAGGGCAAATACAAGTTACTGTTGTCCACCACCAGCAACCCGCCCGGCTTCAGCCGCGGCAGAGCGGCCAGGGCGCAGAGGTCGCGCGCCTGTCCGTCCACCAGCACAAAGTCGAGGCGGGCGGGCGGCAGCGTGTCGACCACGGCCACGTAGTCCGGCTCCGCCAGATGGAAGCGCAGGTCGACGTTCCGCAGCCCTTTCTTCTCCAGCGCGGCCTGAACCTGGCGGCAGTAGGCTTCGTCGTGCTCGACGCTCACGAGCGAGCCGAGGCGCGCCGCCAGCCACAGCGTGCTCCGGCCGGCGCCCCATTCCAGCCCGCGGCCCGCGCCGGTCAGCCGTGTCTTGAGGAGCTCGACCATGTCCCGGGTGAGCCAGGGCTCCCCCGGGTGCAGGCGCTGGTAGGCCAGCACGCGCAGACGGTTGACGACGTAGCGCGGCGTCCAATGGCGGAGGCTCCGCATGGCGGGAGAAAAAAGAACGGGCGGAGACGAGGAGCGGCCTAAAAGCCGGCCAGGGCGGTCTGCTCGTCTTCGGCCAGGTCGAGCACGGTGTCGAGCCGCACCATCTTCAGCGTCTGCTTGACCCGCTTGGGGGCGGCGAAGAACTTGCACTTGCCCCCGCCCTGCTTGAGCGTGCTGAAGGCGCGGACCAGGGCGCCGATGCCGGAGCTGTCCATCTCCGGCACGCCCGCCAGGTTGATGGCGATGTTCTTGGTCCCGCCGCCCATCAGCTCTTCCACCTGCTCGCGGAAGGCTTCGACGGCCTCGCCCATCTTCAACGGCCCGGTCAAATCGAGGATAGTGGCCTTGCCGGCCTTGCGTACCTTGATGGTCACGTCGCGCCTCGGTTGGGGGCGGCCAAGCGCCCCGAATTCCAGGGGAGAACCGGAAACGCCAACCTACTCCAACTCCTGCCGCAAATCAAGCGAAACCCGGCAACACAACATCGCGCACGCCGCTTCAAAAAAGTCCGTCGGCTTGACACTCCCTCGCCCATTTGTTAGCCTCCGCTCCATACCGGGGTAGGCTCGCCGCGGGGTTTTTCTCTGCCCGCGCGGACGAATCGAGTCGTGGTCGGGGAGCTTCATGGATCATTCCGTCGCCCTCTTTGAGCTGGCCACTGCGTACCACTCCTGCCGCGACCTCGATGCCCTGCTGAAAGCTCTTTCCGTTCAGCTCGGCGCGCGCCTGACCGCCCGCGGCGTCCTGGTGTGGCTCGT
>MEKM01000058.1:3589-11098 GCA_001766965.1 Acidobacteria bacterium RIFCSPHIGHO2_01_FULL_67_28
GGCGCCGGCTTCGAGCCTTCGCCCGAGCCGGTCACCGAAGGCATCCTCGCCGAGATGCTTGAGGCCACGCGCGCCCGGCGCCTCGGCGGCAAAGACCTCGACCCCGCGGCCCTGGTCCACCTGAACGAGAACGACCGCGCCCGCGTCAAGACCGCTCTCTACGCCCCCTTCGTCGCCCCCGCCGGCACCGTGGGCGTGGTGGAAGTCCTGAACAAGCGCGCCGGCGAGTTCACCCCCGACGACGTGACCCTAGCCGAAGAAGCCATCCGCATCACCGGCCCGGCCTATGACACCCTGCGCGCCCTGGAGCAGGAGAAGCATTCGAACCTCGCCACCGTCGACCGCCTTACCGCCCTCTACGACATCGGGCGCGTCTTCGCCTCCACCCTCGAGCTCACCGACCTGCTGCCCGTCGTGGCCGACAAAATCCGCGACATCCTGGGCGCGCAGGGCTGCAACCTCTGGCTGGTGGACGCCGAGAAGAACGACCTCTACTTCGCCCAGCAGGTGGGCGACGACCCCACCACCGACGCCGACGACCGCTGCCCCATGGGCGAAGGTCTCATCGGCCAGGCCGCCCAGCAGGGCGACGCCAAGCTCATCGCCGACGCCCAGGAGGAGGCCGAGCTGCTCGCGCCCCGCCAGGCGCGCAGCCAGGAGTTCCAGCTCACAACGCTCATGGCCGCGCCCCTGCTCAAGGAAGAAGACGTCATCGGCGTGGTCGAAGTGGTGAACAAGCAGGACGGCACGGCCTACGACGAGGACGACCTCTTCTTCCTCACCAGCATGAGCGAGATGGCCTCCATCGCCTTGAACAACGCCAACCGCCTGGCCGCCGAGCGCAAGGTGCGCGAGCTCGATGCCCTGCTCGCCATCAGCAAGGAAATCACCTCCACCCTCAACCTCGACCACGTGCTCACCACCGTCGTCCACCAGGCCGCCAGCGTCGTGCCCTTCGACCGCTGCGCCATCGGGCTGTTCGACCGCCAGAAGTTCATCCTGGGCGCGGTCTCAGGCGAAGCCGAAGTCCCCCGCACCCGCGAGATGGACCAGCTCCGCGACGTCATGGAGTGGGTCGCCCGACAGGCCGACCCGGTCTCCGCCGACAACTACGACGAAGGCTGGAAGGTGAGCCACGAGGAGGCCCGCGAGCGGCTCACCGCTTTCCTCGAAGCCCACGGGCACAACGGCTTCTACGCCGTTCCGCTCAAGGACGACCAGGGCACGGTGGGGGTGCTGGCCCTCATGAGCGGCGACGCCGAGTTCCTGCTCGAAAACCATCTGGAAGTCTTGAGCATTCTCGCCAGCCAGACCACCGTCGCCATCCGCAACGCCCGCCTCTACCAGGAAGTCCCCCTGGTCAACTTCTGGCAGCCGCTGGTGGAGAAGAAGAAGAAGCTACTCGCCATCCCCGGGGCGCAGTGGCTGGACTGGGCGTGGAAGGTGGTGGCGGTGGCCGTGGTGCTGACCGTCATCCCCTGGCCGCTGCGCATCGGCACCAACGCCACCGTGGTGCCGGCCGAGCGCCGGGCGGTGACCGCGGCCGCCGACGGCACGGTTCAGCGCGTGCTGGTGCGCGAAGGCGACCGCGTGGCCGCCGGCGCCGTTCTGGCCGAGCTCAACGCCGGCGAGAACCGCGTCCGCTGGGAACGCGCCCGCTCCAACGCCGCCCAGGCCCGCGCCGAGATGGCCCAGGCCGAGAGCCGGCGCGACTTGAACACCGCCACCCAGGCCCGCTTGCGCATGGAGATGTACAACGCCGAAGAAGCCCTCTACCGGGAGAAGGTGGAGAAGGCCACGCTGCGCGCCTCCATCAACGGCCTGGTGGTCACTCCCAAGGTGGAGGAAAAGGTCGGCCAGTTTCTCGAGCAGGGCGACCTGTTCTGCGAGCTGGTGGACACGGAGCGGATGGCGGCGGAGATGAACGTCGAGGAAACCAAGGCGCCGCTCGTTGAGGCCGGCAGCAAAGTGGCCCTCAAGCTCAATGCCTTCCCCACCGAAACCTTTGTCGGCCGCGTGGAGCGGGTGAGCGCCCAGACGGTGGCCGCCGAGGGCGAGCAGTTCTTCGTGGTGCGCGCCCTCTTCGACAACCCTGACGCCCAGGCCCGCACCGGCATGGCCGGCCAGGGGAAGATCAGCGCCGCCGGCGGCTGGCCCATCCGCGGGTGGTATCCCATCGGATACGTGTGGTTCCGTGGCTGGGTGTATTGGGGCTGGCGGAAAGTCTGGACCTACTTGCCGTGAAGAGGAGCGCAATGAAACCAAAGAGAGCCAGGCAAGCGTGGCTGATCGGCCTGTTGGCGACGGCCCTGGCCGGAGCCGGCTGCGGCGAATCGCCGAAGCCCGCCGCGCCGGCCGCGCCTCCCTCTTCTGCTGCAGCCCCGGCCGCTCCTGCGGCCACGGGGGCCGACACCCTGGAGATCCTCACCGTGCTCTCGGTGGAGCGCGAAGTCGATGTGCTCGCCCAGCGCGACGGCATCATCGAAGACATCGTCCACGACCAGGGAGCCCGCGTCGAGAAGGGCGCGGTGCTGGCGCGGATGGACGACCGGGAGCTGCGCGCCAAGCTCGAGCGCGCCCGCGCCGACTTGGACGCGGCCCAGAGCAACGTCAAGTACAACGAAGCCGAACTAAAGGCGCGCGAAGCTGCCTACCGCCGCGCCCAGGAGATGTTCCGGCTCGGCCTGAACAGCCAGGCCGACCTGGAAGAAGCCGAGTTCAGGGCCAAGGGCGCGCAGTTCGACCTGGAAAGCTGGCGGGCCGTGGTGGCCCGCACCGAGGCCGACATCCGCCTGCTCGAGCTCGATCTGGAGAAAACCACCCTCCGCGCCCCCTTCGGCGGCGTGGTGGCCCTGCGCTTCATCCGCCCGGGACAGAGCCTGGTGAAAGACGAAAAGTGTTTCCGCTTGAGCCAGCTCGCTCCCTTGCAGGTGCAGTTCCTCGTGCCGGAAACGGCGGCGCGGCGCCCAGAGCTCGGCGAAGTCGTGAACGTCGCCCCGGTCAGCGATTCCCAGCGGATTTACGTGGCCCGGGTGCACAAAGTCAGCCCCACGGTCGACCCGGCGAGCGGCAGCTACGACGTCACCGCCGTCCTGACCGGCAGCGACCTGGACGAGCTGCGTCCGGGAATGTCGGTCAAGGTCCTCTGGAGGACGAGTCCCGGCAAGGCGCGCTAGGCGCCGGCGTCCATGCGCTTCGGCCCCACCAGCCTCCGACTCAACAGTGTCCTGGCCAAAGGGCTGCGGCGGCCGAAGCTGCGCGAGGATCTCAAGATCAGCCAGCAGGTCATCGCCGGCGAAACCAGCTGCGTCATCAAGATCGCCGAAACCGACTCCTACGCCCGCTACGGCGCCTTCGAGTACGAGATCCTCACCCTGTGCGACGGCAGCCGCACCGCCGCTGAAATCGCCGCCGAGATGTGCGAGCGCCACCCCGACCGGCCGCTCTCGGAACCCGAGGTGATGGAGTTCCTCGACGGCATGGACTCCAACATGTGGGAGCGCAGCCTGGGGGCGCGCAACCTTGCCATCCTCGAAAAAATCCGCGACGAGCGCAAAAAAAAGGTCGATCGCGCCAGCATCCTCTACATCTACTTTTCCGCCTGGGACCCCGACAAGGTCCTGGAGCGCCTCCACCCCTACCTGCGCTTCCTCTACACCCGCCAGTTCAGCTACTTCGCCCTCTTCCTTTTCGCTCTCACCGCCGCCATCGTCATCGGCGACTACAACCGCATCCGCGAGGACACGGTCGAGTTCTACTCCTTCACCAACAAGACCGCCTACGACCTCTGGATCTTCTGGTGGATTCTCTTCGTCATCAGCGGCATCCACGAGTTCGGCCACGGGCTCACCTGCAAGCACTTCGGCGGCGAAGTCCACCAGATGGGCTTCATGCTGATGTACTTCACGCCTTCGTTCTACACCGACTGCACCGACATGTACATGTTCGACAAGACCCAGAAACGCCTGTGGACCATCTTCGCCGGCATCTGGATCGAGCTGGTGACCTGCGCCATCTCTACCTTCGTCTGGTACCTCTCCCCCCGCGGCTCCTTCATCGGCGACCTGGGCTACAAGACGCTCCTGCTCACGGGCGTCTCCGGCGTCATCATCAACCTCAACCCGCTGATGAAGCTCGACGGCTACTTCGCCCTCTGCCAGTACCTCGAGATCGACAACCTGCGCGACGACTCCTTCGACTACCTCAAGGCCTGGCTCCGCCGGTACATCCTCCGCCAGGACGTTGACCTGCCTCCGGCCAGCCGCCGCAAGCGCCGCATCTTTCTGACCTTCGGCCTGGCTGCGTCCGCTTACAGCGCGATGCTCATCATGCTGGTCACCGTGTTCGCCAAGAACGTCTTTACCAGCAAGTTCGGCAACTGGGGCTACCTGCTCACCGCCGGGGTCATCTACCTCATCCTCCGCAAGAGCCTCAAGCAGTTGCTTCCCGCCGCCCGCGCCGGCCTGCGCGAGACAAAGGAGAAGTTCATGGCCTGGAGAATGACCCGATTGCAGCAAGGAGTGGCCGGCGCCATCCTCGTCTTCGTCCTCATCCCCACCGCCGGCACCATCACCACCGAGTTCGTGCTCGAGCCGGGAGCGCGCGCCAACGTGCGCGCCACCACCCCGGGCTGGGTCAGCGAAGTGCGCGTGCGCGAAGGCGACGCCGTTGCCGCTGGCGCCGTCCTGGCCGTGCTCCGCAACCCCGAGGTCGAAGCCCGGGCCGAGATGGTGGCGCGGGAGCTCCAGTTGGCCGAGCGCGCCGCCCTGGCCGCCCGGGCCCGCAGCGACTTGGCCGGGGTCCACAAGTACAGCCAGGAACGCGCGCGTCTCCAGGCGGAGCGGGCGGAGGCCGAGGTCCGGCGCGCCGCCCTCGCGCTGCGGGCCCCGCTCGCCGGCGTCGTGGCCACGCCGCGGCTGGAGCTGCGGGTGGGCGACTACCTGGCCGAGGGGGATGAGTTCGCCGTCCTCGCCGACCGCCGCACCCTGCGCGCCCGCGTCCTGGTCCGTGACTGGGAGCTCGAAGACGTCCTGCTGAAGACCCGGGACGACGACGGCGCCGCCGTCAAGCTCAAGCTCCGCGCCTATCCCTTCCGGACCTTCTCCGGCCGCGTCCAGCAGGTGATGCCGGCGGCCGCCGCCGACCGCCCCGTGGCCGAGCCGCACAAGATCGAGCGGAAAGGACAGGAGCTGACCAACTACTTCGCGGTGATCATGGAGTTCCCGAATCCGGAGGGTGTGCTGCGGGAAGGCTTGACCGGCCAGGGCAAGATCTACGGCCAGCGTCGCCCGCTGGTCTGGCGGGTGGCCCGCAGCGGCTGGCGGTGGTTCCGCTCCCAGGTGTGGTGAGCGGCGGGACGGCTGAAAATTAGAGTGGGCTGCCGTTTCCGGACGGCAGCCCACTGGTTTTTGGGGAAGATGCTGTTTCCGAGGGCTGTGTTAGCCTTCGAAACCGGAGCCGCGCTGCAGAGTGCCGCGCTGCAGGGTCCCGCGCTGGAGCGTCCCGCGCTGGAGCGTGCCGCGCTGCAGGGTGCCGCGCTGGAGCGTCCCGCGCTGGAGCGTCCCGCGCTGGAGCGTGCCGCGTTGCAGAGTGCCGCGCTGCAGAGTGCCGCGCTGCAGAGTGCCGCGCTGGAGCGTCCCGCGCTGGAGCGTGCCGCGCTGCAACATCCCGCGCTGCAACTGCCCCTTCTGGATCTGCTTGCCTTGCTTCACATTCGAACCTTGCTTCTTGGCTGCCATTTGTGACTTCCTCCTGTTTTGTTCCGCCCCGGTGCTCCCGGTTCGGTTGCTGCCCGTAGAAGTGCAACTAGCTGGCCAAACCCCTGCCTTCCCCGCAGGATTATAGTGGCTGTGGTTTCACGCACTTAGCGGGGCCGGACCAAAAGCCACACGGGCTCCAGGCGAAGCCCCAGGGCCGTCGGGTAGGAAATTCTTCCCCATAGGGTAAATTTTACCCCCTGGGAGCGCGGGGGGTGGGGATTAGAGGCTGTACTTGCGGCACAAATACTTCATGCGGTCCTTGTTCAGCCCCAAGCGCTGGGCCGCCTGGGCCTTGACGCCGTTGGTTTCCGCCAGGGCAGCCTCCAGCCACTGCCGCTCAAAGGCGGACACCTCTTCCTCCAGGCGGACCCCGGCGGGGGGCAGGCGGAAACCTTTGCGGGCGTTGCGGCCGGCGGCCTGGGTGAGGTCGCGGGGGAGGTGTTTCAGGGTAACCCGCTCCTCGTCGGTCATCAGCACGATCCGCTGCACCACGTTCTCCAGCTCCCGCACGTTCCCCGGCCAGGGGTAGCGCTTCATCACCTGGAGCACGTCGTCTTCGACGCGCTTGGGCGGTATGTGGTTGGCGGCGCAGTAGACCTGGAGGAAGTAGTCAACCAGCAGCGGGATGTCGTCCACCCGCTCCCGCAGCGAGGGGACGACCAGGGGCACGACGTGGATGCGGTAGTAGAGGTCTTCGCGGAAGCGCCCCTGCTCCACCGCGGCTTCCAAGTCTTCGTTGGTGGCGGTCAGCAGGCGGAAGTCCACCTTGAGAGCCTTGTTGCCCCCCAGGCGCACCAGGGTGTGCTCTTCGAGGACGCGCAGCAGCTTGCTCTGCAGAGCGGGGCTCAAGGTGCCGATTTCGTCGAGGAAGAGCGTGCCGCGGTGGGCCAGCTCGATCCGCCCCTCCTTGGTGGCGACGGCCCCGGTGAAGGCGCCGCGCTCGTAGCCGAACAGCTCCGCCTCCATCAGGGTTTCGGGCAGGGCGGCGCAGTTGACGCTGACGAAGGCGCGGTCGCGCCGCTGACTCAAGTCGTGGATGGCCCGGGCCACCAGCTCCTTGCCCGAGCCGCTTTCGCCGCGGATGACCACAGTGGTGGCGGTGCGGGCCACGCGGCGGATGGAGTCGAAGAGGTCCTTCATGGCCTCGGTCGAGCCCAGCAGGTTGCCCAGCGCGTCCTTGCGCTGCAGCTCCTCGCGCAGGATGCGGTTCTCCCGCTCGATCTGGAGCTTCTCGACGGCGCGCAGGATGATGACGCGGAGCACCTCGGGGTCGACCGGCTTGATGAAGTAGTCGTAGGCGCCGGCGTCCATCACCTTCAGCGCCGTGGCTTTCTTGGCATCGTCGTTCAGGCCGATGACCAGGGTGTCGATGTCGCTCTGGGTAAGCTCGCGCAGCAGGGCGGTGGCCTCGCGGACGCCTCCGGCGCCGAGGTTGATGTCGAGCAGCAGGACGTCGAGCTCGGCCTCCCGCAGCAGCGGGTAGGCGTCTTCGTAGCTCGCGCCCTCGAAGAGGTTGAAGTCGGCGCGCAGGGCGGCGGCCAGCGCGTGCCGGGCCGCGGGGTCGCCTTCGACAATCCCGACGTTCGGCTTGGCTTTGACGGCCGGCATGCGGGCTCTGGGACGGACGAGTTCGGGAAACCCCGGGCGGGGTAAAAATTCCCCCGCGTCGCGGCGATTCTAGGGGGCCGCCCCGGAATTGTCAACCGCGTGGACAACCCGCGGGGACTCCGCCATAATCATAGAAGTGCGG